>JASFRP010000107.1:0-8196 GCA_050114895.1 Gemmatimonadota bacterium | reverse complement strand
CCGGGCTCCGTCGTCCAACGTGATCGGCTGCTCCGCCCTCATTACCCGGGCGCCGTCCGCCCAGATACGGTTGATGGCCGTGAAGGACGCGTTGTACTCCGGGGACAGCAGGTAGACATCCCCACGGCCCTGGACGCCGCCGTCCGGGAGGGGGACCCCATCCACCAGGCGAAGGGCGGCATCGAACGGGTGGTCCACGAACTCCACCCCCACACCCATCATGAGGCCCAGGGACCAGGCGGTCACGTCATAGGGCGGGACCGGAGGAAGATCCGGAGCCAGCCGAACATCGGGGTACACCTGGGTCTCCAGCATCTCCTTCGCGTACCGACCGAAGACCTGGGCCAGCCGGATCACATAGGTGCCGGCGGGATACTCGGTGCCCTGGGCGGAAAAGGGCCGAGTGGCCTCCTCCACCATGACTCCGGCGCGCTCCATGAGCCCGAGCATTCTGGCCCTGGTTACCGCATCACCCTCGGCGGGAGGAAGGACGACCGCATATGGTGTACCGGCGACGCCGAGGGCACCCGGCATGACCCGTCCGGTCTCGGCCCGCCAGTCCGCCACACGAGAAGGGAGAGGACCGTATCCGCCCACTTCGGCGTCCGGCCCACCCGAGGGTTCCCCCTCCATGAACTGCTCGATGGTAGAACGGTTCACCTCGTAGATCTCCCGGTTCAGCCGCTCCCTTCCGTCGGCTGCGGCCTCCAACGTAGCCAGGGATACGATGAGCTCGTAGTCCACGATATCCCTCAGAGTCCAGAGGCCTCCCAGCCATGGCCTGGGGTAATTCGTACGAGGCTGCACGTCCGTCGGAGCCGCCTGGACCTCACCCGGATTGTATGCACGACCCCCCCCACCCGAAGCCCCGGAGGGCTGATCCCCGAGTTGGGCAGGCTGTTGGAGCGTGGGGGTCGCGATTCGGACGCTGGCCATCTCCGTGAGCATGCCCACCTGATTGTGCCACCACCCCGTCCACGCCATGGCCCCGGGCCAGAAGTTCGTGTAGGTCTGTCCATAGATGATCCCCACCTTCCCCGCCTCCTCCAGGGCCGCGCCCTGAGCCTGCCCGTACACTCCGTTCAACCGGTAGATGAGGGGATGAACGTTGGGGTTGATGGGATCGGTGGCCGGCATGACGAAGATCCTGGCGCCCCGGGAGCCCATCTGGTGCTCGTCCAGCCAGATGGAGGGGAACCATTCCTCCCAGAGAATCTCCCCGATGAGGCGAGTCTCGGGTTGGGTGTACATGTACATGTCCCGATTGTTGTCATGCCCCACGTACCGCTGGTAGAGCCAGGGCATCCCTCCCCCCTCGAACTCGGTCCCGACGTATTCGTCGTACCATTTCACGACCATGGCCTGGCCGTCGGGGTTCAGGCTCGGAACCAGGAGAAGGATGGTGTTTGCCAGGATCTTGAGGACGCGGGGATCGTTGCTGGTGGCGAGCCGGTGGACCAGCTCGAGGCTCATCTGGGCGGCTCCCACCTCCGTGGCGTGGATAGAGCACGTGATGAGGAGAACCGCCTTGTGGTCCCGGAACAGCTCCTCTCGTTCCGCGTCGGAGTGAACCGTGGCGGGATCCTCTCCGGGTCGGTGATCCTGGAAATAGAGGCGCTGTTGGAGAGATCGGTAGTGGCCGATGTCCGCCATGGTTTCCGGGGATGCAATCTCCAGGAGGAGGAACGGCCTCCCGTCGGCGGTCTCCCCCATCCGCCGCACGTTGACTCGATCAGAACGCTCCCCCACCAGGGTGAAGTACTCCACGGCCGCGTCCCAACCAACCAGCTTCCCATCCGCGCCGATGGGATGACCGAAGTGGGTTTCGGGAGACGGGATGGCCTGGGCCGAAAGCGGGGCCACCGGTGCCAGGAGAAAAGGAACGAGGGCAAGAACCCGTCGGGTGCCGAATGGAACCCTCTGAGAGGATCGAGCGGGCATGAGGCGCTCCGGTGCGAGGGTGCAGGTTTGACCCCAGGAGATTACGCCCCGGACGAAACCCACCGCAACCAAGGACCGTCCCCTCCGGTGGGGGCTCTCCTTCACCCGAATCCGATATCCCCACTCCGTCCGGAGGGCCCCACCGGGCCCCCTGTTCAATGCACCGGTGATCTTCATATTGTCCTGACGCAGAGGGATCGGTGGGGAGGAGGAGGATTCCGGAAGGGGTTCCAGCCAAGGAAGGGGGGTCTCCATGGCCCTTGATCCAGATGCCGTCCGCCGCCGTATCGGCACGCCTCGCATCCTCCTGCCACTGCTGGGCCTCGTCGGAATGGCCCTTCCCGGCACCTCCGGAGCCCAGGACCCTCCGGGCACGGACATCTGGGTCTTCGGATTTCGGGAGGAAGCCTCGGAATTGGACCTCGCCGGCGGGATTCGGGCAACGGACAGGGCGGGTTACGACAACCAGCCGTGTTTCCTCCCCGGTGGGCGGTTCGTCCTCTTCACCTCCATCGATGGTTCCGGGCAGGCGGACATCCACCGGTTCGATCTGCGGCGGGGCACGGCCGAGCCCCTGACCCACACCTCCCCGGAGAGCGAGTATTCCGCCACGCTCACACCCTCGGGCGACCGCATGTCGGTGATCCGGGTCGAGGCGGATTCGACACAGCGTCTGTGGAGCTTCGATCTGGAGGGGGAGAATCCCACTCTGATCCTCGAGGCGATAGAACCCGTGGGGTATCACGCCTGGATCGACGGGGGTCGGGTGGCTCTCTTCGTTCTCGGTTCTCCCGCCACCCTCCAGGTGGCGTCGGTGGAGACGGGGGAGGCTCGGATCATGGCCCGGGACATCGGCCGCTCCCTCCACCGGATCCCGGGCCGAGCCACCATATCTTTCGTTCAATGGGAGGACGGCCAGGGAGGCGTCATCACTGAGCTGGACCCGGAGACCGGGGAAGAATCCATCCTGGCCCCGGTCCTGGAGGGGAACGAATTCCACGCCTGGACTCCCGGCGGTGTTCTTCTCACGGGTCAGGGCTCGAAGCTCTTCATGTGGGTCCCGGGTGTGAGCCCCGCCTGGGAGGAGATCGCCGACCTCGCCTCCGCCGGGGTGACAGGCATCAGCCGGATCGCGGTGAGTCCGGAGGGGGATCGAATTGCCGTCGTGGGAGTAGGAGGCTGAAAAGGGAGGGAAAAAAGGGTTGAAGATTCTGGACAAAACGCCCCTTTCAACCTAACGTTGCCCCAGTGACACCCACATCTTTCATGCAAAGGAGCCCGGCACCATGACGGACCAGGCAGGTGAGCGCATCCAGGTTGTCCTCCGGTGGATCCAGATCCTGGACAAACTGGAGCCCTTCTTCAAGGAGACGGGGGAGTTCGTCTTCACGTCAAAGGTGGAATCCGCCGGGAAGGTCGAGGAGTACCGATTCCCCGAGGAGGGCTATTACGCCATCTCAGACAAGCCCGGCTGGAACCGCCTCGAGAAGATGAACAAGGTTCTCTTCGATGGAGTTCCCGGAGACAGCCTCGTGGTCGAGCTCATGGGGGAAGAGCTGGATCAGCTCTCGGCGAACGACCAGCTGGACCACTACCGCAGAGAGTTCTACGGGAACGTGGCAGATTGGATCGGCCACTACGAGCCAGTGGACGAAGGGTCCGCGGACCCCGAGAACATGCCCACGTGGCGGATCTGCTTCGACATCAAGAGGGCCGGCTAGCTGGGATCCGAGAATGAAGGGGCCCCGGGAGCGAGAGCTTCCGGGGCCCTTTCTCGTTCGGACCCGGGGCTCCCCTCGCCGAGGTCCGTGGCCCAACCGCATTGGATCCCGCTGTCACAGACGAGGCCCACGGATCGTTTTCATAGCACGAGGCCTCAAGGGGGGCGGGCGGTGGGCCCGAGGCCAGGACCAATGAAAGCCTGAGTGCTCGGTGGATATCAACACTCTCTTCGATGAGGTCTATCCACCCCTGTTCCGATATTGCCATCGGTTGACAGGTGACCCGGATCATGCGGACGACCTTGCCCAGGAGGCCTTCTTTCGGCTCCTGGACCGTGGACCCCGTGGACCCGCTCACGGCTTGAGAGTGTGGATGTTCAAGGTGGCCACGAATCTCATCAGAGACGCCGCGCGGCAGGCCGACACCCGTCGGCGAATCATGGCTGGCTCCGGCCCTCCCGATCCCGTGCCGAGCCCGGACATCGGTCTGGAGCGAGATGAGAAGATCCAGGGAGTCCGAGCTGCCCTGAACCAGATCCCGTCCCGGGATCGGGAGGTACTCCTTCTGCGGCAGGAGGGGTTCAGCTACAAGGAGATCGCTCGGGTCGTGAATGTCTCCCCCACTTCGGTGGGGACACTCCTGGCCAGGGCTCTTCAAAGGTTCGAGTCGGCATACACAAAGGAGAGACAGGGGAATGGGACATCCGGATGAAGGGATGATTCGCGCCCTCTTGGACGGCGAGGCGGTGGGGCAGTGGAAGGAGCTTCGAGCCCACCTCGACGAGTGTCCCCAGTGTGGTGCCATGGCCAGTGCACAGGCCCGGGCCCATGGCGCGCTCGTGGAAGCCCTCCCCTTCCTGGACGTGGAGCCTCCCATCGAAAGGGCCAGGGCACGGGTCCTCCGGAGAGAAGCGGAAATGAGACGCCCCATGGTCGTCCTTCGGAGGAACCTCCCCAGAGCCGCGTCCTTCGTCGTCCTGCTCACCGCCGGAACCGCCTTTGCCCTCCCAGGCTCACCCCTTCGGGAATGGTTGGCAACTACGTGGAAGACCATGTCCGGGCCCGGGGAAGGGGCAACGGGGACCTCCCCTGCGGTGGAGGGCGCTCCCTCGACCCCGGGGACGGTGGGAGCAACGATTCCGGCCACATCGGACGGCCTCGAGCTGAGCATCCTCGGGCTCAGAGAGGGAGCATCGGTACGGGTCCTCCTGGTGGAGGGGAACCGGGCAGGGATCTTCGCCGGGGAGGGCACTCGATTCCGATCCGAGGCCAGGGGACTGGAAGCCGCCCAACCGCCGGGGGACGTTACCATGGAAGTCCCCGCGGACGCACCCCTTGTAACCATCGTCGTGAACGGTGAGATCTTCCTGAGGAAGACGAGTCAGGGGCTGGAGCTTCCCGGTCCCGTGAGGGATCGGACTTCCACGGAGATCCGCTTCGGACCATCGGGGGGAGGCACGAACCCGCCCCCATTCGACGGGTAGAAGACGGAGGCCGCCCCCCGCGTCCCGCCAACGGAACCGGATGTCGCCCATGCTCTCCCGCGCCGCACCGCTCCTGGCCCTTCTCGCCCTTGTCCTGGGCCCCGTCCCCTGCGGGGGACAGGTCGGGGATCCGCGGCCCGCCGGGATACCGGGTGAGATCCGGGGCCGGGTCCTCGGGCTCCGCAGGGACGAGCTCACTCCCCTGCCCTACGTCATGCTGGCCTTCTCACAGGGGCCTCATCGGAAGACCGTGGTTGCCGACTCCCTCGGACGGTACGTCGCTTCGGGCCTCCCCCCGGGCAGGTGGACCGTTCGGGCCCTCCACGTCGGGTATGAGGGAGTCGCGTTGGAGGTCCTCGTACCCGGGGGTGCGGCCGTCGAGGTGGACATGGAGCTGACGTGGAGACCCATCACGCTTCCCCCTGTTGTCGTCCGAGGTCGCCCCCTGGCGGTGTCCCACGCGGGGGCCTTCCCGTCCACCACCGACGTCGCCGAGGTATCCCTCCGGGCTCTGGAGGGGAGCACCGGAATGGTGGAGGGGGGGTTGGCCCAGGTGGTCCGGTCACTGCCCGGACAGGGGAACGAGGCGGAGCCCACGGACGTCCTCCTCATGCGGGGCTCCGCCGCCGACCTGAAGCTGGTCCTTTTGGACGGTGCCCCGGTCTACACCCCATTTCACCTGGGGGGGCTGGTGGAAAGCTTCGACCCCGGTACCCTGGGCGGGGCGTCTCTCTTTCTGGGAGGGGCTCCCGCCCGGTTCGACGGGGGGCTTTCGTATATCCTGGACCTCAGGACCCGCTCACCGACGCGGGAGGAGGTGGCGGGTGAGATCGCCGCTGACCTCCTGACCACCCGACTTCGTGTGGAGGGGCCTGTCCCGGGGGGGGCCGTGCTTCTGGGGACCCGGATGATCCACGGTCTCGGAACCCCTGCCCTGGCCCGGGGCGATTTTCCCTACGGGTACCGGGATCTCCTTGTCCGCGGGGATTGGGGCGACCGGGAAAGGGTCGGCGGGTTCTTGACCGGGTTCTGGAACGGAGAAGAGGTCAGGTTGGATCTGGGAGATCTGGCCTTCGCCGACGAAGCCCAGTGGGGCAACCTGGCCCTGGCAGGGGGCGTGTCCGGAGCCCTGGGGGAGATCACGGGCGATCTCAGGGTGGCCGTGAGCCGGTATGACGCACGCCTCCCCGTGGCGGACTCCCTCCCTCTCTTCGCCCGGAGTCGATCCGACCGGGTTCGAATCACCGGGGATGTCTCCGCCCCCTGGGGGCCCGGAGTTCTCAGGGTGGGGGCCTCCCTGGACGGGCTGTCCTCCGACTACCTCGCCCGGGGGCTCGACAGCCTGGGGGCCGTTGTCCGGTCCGGCCTGGGTCTCCGGGGGACCTCCAGCGGGATCTACGCCGAGGGAACGAGGCCGCTGGGAAAGGACGTCACGTTCAGAGGGGGACTCCGGGTCGACCACTTCTCAGGTGGGTCCGGTTTCCGGGTCGCTCCCCGGGCCGCCCTGACCTGGCTCTTGACGGACGAGGCGGCCCTGACCCTGGCGGCGGGACGATATCATCAGTATTCGGCGTTGTCCTCCCCCCAGGTGGAGGAAACCCTCTCCTCCGTCGCCGGCGGCGCCGGGACGCTGGGGGCCACCCCTCATCTGACGGTGGGGTCGGCGAACCATCTGGTGGTCTCCCTGGACCAGATCCTCGCTCCAGGCCTGAAGTTGGGCCTCGAGGGTTACGTGAAGAACTTCTCCGGGGTCACCGGAGCGGCGGATCAGCGCCTGAGCGCTTCGGGCGTGGATCTGAGGGTCGCCCGGGAGGGGGACCGGACCTCAGGATGGCTCGGATATACCCTCACCTGGTTCTGGGCCTCGGAAGACGGATTCCTCGGGAGTGATTCCCGCTTCGTGGGCCGCCACCTTCTCAGTGCCGGCCTCTCTGCCCGGTTCTCCGAGAGGACAGGCCTTCGTTTGAGATTGGGGTACGGCGACGGGCTTCCCTACACGGCCATTCCCATCAACAAATACCCCGGGACGGACGCAACCGGCGCCCCGCAGGAAACCCGGACAGAAGAGTTCAACCTGAACAGCGACAACATCCTGAACGAGGCTCCCGGCCTGGCCATCGGGCCGGACGAAGGGTTTCTACGGGTGGAGGGAGAGCTCTATGGGTCCTGGACGGCGACGCTGGGCGGCAGGGAGACCCGCCTCCGGCCCTATATCAGGGTCCTGAACGCTCTGAATCGCCGGGACGCTCTGTTCTACCACTTCGACCCCTGGCGGGACGAGACTCCGCGCCCCCTGGCGGAGCTGCCCATCATCCCCCTGGTGGGCCTGGAGTGGGTCTTCTGACGACCGCCTCGGTCCCTGTCCCCGTCACACCCGGCCTCTCAGGATCGTTTCTCTATTGAGCTCGGAGAAAGCGTTCCATCCCTCGATCCCAGGCCACGATGTCCCGTCTCGAACGCAAGAGGGTCATTCCCCTCTCGGTCTTCCTGGTCTTTCTCGCCGCCGGATGTGGGGGCGACTCCCCCTTCGGCCTGGGGCCCGGCCTCTCCGGCCTGCCCCGCACCCTTTCTCAGGAAGAGGCGCTCCTGATCGGGGCCGGGAACGACTTTGCGTTCCGGCTTCTCCGGGAAACCCATGGGGCGGACCCGACCTCCAACCTCTTTCTCGCTCCCCTCAGCGCCTCCATGGCCCTGGGGATGACCCTGAACGGGGCGAGTGGGAACACCTACCAGGAGATGCGGGAGACCCTGGGCTTCGGCACCCTCTCCCTAGAGGGGATCAACCAGGGCTACCGGGACCTCATGGACCTCCTCACGGAGTTGGACCCTCGGGTGGAGATGGGGGTGGCGAATTCCATCTGGTACCGGGAAGGGTTCTCCGTGCGGGGCGATTTCCTGGATCGGATGGAGCGCTACTTCGATGGCCTGATCCGAGCGCTGGATTTTTCCGATCCAGAGGCTCCCGGTGTCATCAACGGGTGGGTCCAGGACCAGACCAGGGGAAGGATCAAGGAGATCGTCGACCCTCCCATCAGCCCCTCCACGGTGAT
>JASFRP010000106.1:0-8295 GCA_050114895.1 Gemmatimonadota bacterium | reverse complement strand
GTCTACCCAGGGACCTGACCCTGGCAGAAGAGATGGTCATCGGCCGATCCAACACCTTCGGCTTCGATCTTCTGAAGGAGGTGGACCAGGCTCGGCCCGTCTCGGAGCCGAACGTGATCCTCTCTCCCTTGTCGGCGACCATGGCCCTGGGGATGGCCCTGGAGGGCGCCGACGGGGAGACCTTCACCGCCATGCGGGACGCCCTGCGATTCCAGGGGCTCTCCCGGGAGGAGATCAACACCTCGTACCGGGGTTTGCTGGACCTCCTCCTCGATCTGGATCCGGAGGTAGAGCTGGGGATCGCCAACTCCGCCTGGTCCCGGCAGGGCTTTCCCTTCATCAGCTCCTATTTCGACGCCGTCACGACGAACTTCGACGCCGAGGTCCAGGAGCTGGACTTCGACGACCCCGGGGCCAAAGGCATCATCAACGCCTGGGTGAGCGAGAAGACCAACGGCCGCATCACAGAGATCATCGACGGCATCAGCCCCCTGGACATCCTGTTCCTCATCAACGCCGTGTACTTCCAGGGGAGATGGACCACCCAGTTCGATAAGGGAGACACCTATCAGGGGAGCTTCCGCCTCGCCTCCGGAGAGAGCGTCACCGTCCCCACCATGTCGGCGGAGGAGATGCCCATGCGATTCGGGACGGTGGACGGAATCCAGGTGGGAGAGCTTCCATTTGGGGGCGATGCTTTCGCCATGACCCTGGCCGTCCCCCCGCAGAACCAGAGTGTGGACGACCTGGTGGCCCAACTGGACGATGACCGTTGGAACGAGCTCCTCGACGCCACATCAGAGGGGGAGTTCCCGGTCCGTCTGCCGAAATTCGAGCTGAAGTGGGACGGGCTCCTGAAGGGGGCTCTGTCGGCCATTGGGATGGGGCCGGCATTCTTCCCTCAGGCCGATTTCTCCAGGATGACGCCGGCCCTGGACGCCTACATCAGTGAAGTTCGTCAGAAGACCTTCATGAAGGTGGATGAAGAGGGGACCGTAGCGGCGGCGGTGACGTCGGTAACGGTGGGGATCACGTCGATACCGCTGGGGCTCTACGTGGACCGTCCCTTCCTCCTGGCCATACGTGAGCGGCTCTCCGGCGCCATCCTCTTCCTCGGCGTCATCCGCGACCCCAGGTAGAGACATGAGAAGAGCGGCTCCGCGCCGGAGCGCGGAGCCGCTGGGTCTCTATCCGATGGCAGGGCTTCCTCAGGATTGATCTTCCCCGTAGCCCAGGATCACCTTCGTCGCTCCCTCCTCTTCCGAGACAGCGATGAACACCACCCGGCCGGCTTCCTGGTTCTCCGCCCAGAAGCCTCCCTCGACGTCCCCTCTGTGCCAGGCGGAGTGCTCCTCACGGATATCGTAACCGGAGTCCTCCAGCTCGCGCCGATAGAAATCGAGGACGGCCTGGGGAGAACGGTCGGTGTCCCAGGAGACGGCACCCAGGCCGCCCTCGTCGGACACCGCCGAGAACAGGTGCTTCGGATCGCCCGGCATGCCCCGAACTCTGGGCACCCAGCCGGGGAGCCCCGCCGCGCCGGTCCCGGCGCCGAATCGAACCGTCTTCTCCTCGGTCCGGATCACCAGCTCCCCACCCCCATCCTCCTTCACCAGATCGATCTTCACCTCTCCCTGGGGACTCGCGATGACCAGGGAGCCACCGTCTTCACCCGTCCAGAGGTCCGCCTTCACCTCCCCTTCCTCCGTGCGGATGCGAAGGGAGCCCTCCAGCACGTCCCGCAGGGCCTCCTCGGGGTAGTCGCTGGAGCCGAGATCCTTGAGGAGGGCCACGCCGGCCTCAGGGTCGCCCACCAGCTTCTCGAGCCGGGGACGAAGCCTCGTGAGGAAGTCGGCCGCGAGGACCCGGGATTCGGGACCGAGCTCGTCCCCCAGCTCCGCCTCCACCTCCGCCAGAGCCGCAGCCACCTCCTGGGCAATCTCCCCGTCCAGCCCCCGCAGACCACTCGCCACCTCTCCAGAGATCTCCCGTTGGACGCTCCTGGCGACCCGGTAGGCGGCAAAACCCGCCCCCACGACCCCGAAGAGGAAGAGGAAGGCCAATACGATCAGCACCCACCCGAAGACCGGGATGCCCTTCTTGTGTGTGCCGGTGACGGCGCGTTCGAACTCGTCGTACATGGGGGTCCCTCCCACAGCATTACGTGCACGGCCGCAGACAGCTCCACGACCCTTTATGAGGACTACGAAAAAGACGGCACGATTGTTTTGGATCCCCTGGCCCAGAGCCGCGGAACCCCTACCCTCGAATGCGGATGGCTCGCACCCGGTTGTCCAGGAAGGTCGGGATGAGGATCAGGCCTTCCTCCGGCAGATACTCGAAATCGGCGGTGTTCCAGCCCTGGGGAAGAGCGTCCAGGATCTCCACCACCTCACCTCCGGGGTCGATGCGATAGAGCTGCCCCTCCCAATGGGACACCAGGTAGTTTCCCCGGGGGTCCACCCGGATCCCATCGATGATCCCGGCGCCCAGAGAGATGATGGTCTCCATGCGCCCGGTTGAAAGCTCCACTCTCTTCAGGAGACCGTCACCGGAGCTCCCCACGATGAGCCACCCGTCGTGGATCCAGAGGCCGTTGGCCCCGTTGATCCCCTCATTCGCAAAGATGTCGAACCGTCCGTCCTTGAAACGGTAGATCCGGGAATCGGGCCAGTTCCCTGTTCGGGTATCGGAGATGTAGACCGTTCCCTCCCCGTCGATGACCAGGTCATTGGGGAAGACCGGATCGGGGATGGCCCAACGCCCGGCCACCTCCCCGGAAGCCATGTCGATGGCCAGGACGTGCTCCCGCTCGGCCACATAGAGTGTGTCCATCCACGCATCCATCCCCGTGGGAGCGTGGAGTCCATCCACCCACCGGTGCTCCAGGATCTCACCGTCCAGGGACAGCCTGGAGATATACCCGCTGGGCTCAGGCTTCTGGGCATACTCGTTGTCGAAGCTGCTGACATAAAGGAGCGGGCGACTCGGGTCCTTCAGCACCGACTCCGACGTGAGGAAGGTGTCCGGTGTGGCCCAGAGCTCCGTCGCCAGCTCGTGGGCTCGGATCTTCGGGGCCAGGGGCTCCGTGGTTCCGGCGCGAAAGGCCCAGGGCTCGCCCCGGCTGGAGGCCATGAGGAAGATCTCGTTCAGCCCCTTTTTGACGTAGAGGGGCACCCGATCCGGGGACCCTAGCTCCCCCATGGGCTCGCCCCGGGGCATCGCCCCCGGCCGGCGCCCCGAGAAGACCCTCAGCCGGTCGAAAAAGACATCCACCTCCCCGGCGAATCCTATCTCGAGATCCACGACCCGCTCGGTGTCGGATCGGAAGACGTGCCGGGCGATGACCAGGTCCCCCTGAGGGTTCTCACGTGACACCTGGAGGTTGAGGTCCACCGTTCCGCCCGGACCCGCCTCGATTTCCCGCCAGGGGGCCAGGAAGATGGAGTAGAAGCTCGGATAAGCCTCCCGGTTCACCCGCTCTGCCGGATAGGGTCCCGCCAGCATCCACTCGGAAACCGGGGTCTGGGCTCTCCCGGGGGTGGGAACCGAGCACAGCCACCCGACGAGAAAGAGGACCCCTGGGACAAGAAACGAACACCCGCACAGCCGCTCACCGGGACCAGACATGCCGAGCCTCCAGTACAGGACCAGGTCCACCCTACGATCTCGCACGATACCAGCCTATACGGGTGGATGACCCGGAAGGCTTCAGCGGTTCGGCAGGGCCCCGCCATTGCGCGAGGGTTCCGCAGGGTGAGATTTGGGGGTCCGCGAAGAGGGAACCGACAGACAGGGACGGATGAAGATGAGACCCAGCCAGGGCAAGTCCACGCAGGCCATCCACGCCGGAGCCGTTCAACCCCGCATCAAGGGGGCCGTGACCACCCCCATCTTCCAGTCCAGCACCTACGAGTACCGCGGGGAGGAATATCACGACATCGGGTACATGCGCCTCAGCAACAGCCCCAATCACATCGTCCTGGCGGACCGGATCGCGGTCCTGGAAGGCACCGAGAGCGCCCTGGCCACCGCAAGCGGCATGGCCTCCATATCCGCCGTCCTCCTCACGGTTCTCTCGGCCGGTGACCATCTCCTGGTTCAAGACTGCCTCTACGGGGGGACCAACACCCTCCTGCACAAACACTTCCCGCGGCTGAACATCTCACACACCCCCATAGACCCCCAGGACCCGGGCTCCTGGGATGGCCTGACCCTGCCCAACACCAGGGCGGTCTATGTGGAGACCCTCACCAATCCCCTGGTTCAGGTAGCGGACCTGGAAGCGGTCTCCGCTTTCGCCAAGAAAAGGGGCCTCCTCTCCATCATCGACAACACATTCGCCAGCCCCGTGAACTTCCGGCCGGCGGAGATCGGATTTGACGTCGTCCTGGAGAGTGCAACCAAGTATATGAACGGCCACACCGACATCATCGCAGGGGTGGTTGCGGGGTCGAAGGAGATGGTCTGGGAGGTGAAGCTGACCCTGGACCACCTGGGGGGGGTGATGGACACCCACACCTGCTACCTCCTGGAGCGGGGTCTGAAGACCCTCCCCGTCCGGGTCAGGGAACAGAACGCCTCCGCCATGCGCATCGCCTCCTTCCTGGAGACCCATCCGAAGGTGGCTCGAGTGAATTATCCGGGGCTGGAGAGCCACCTTCAGCACCAGCGAGCCTCCCGGCTCTTCGAGGGGTTCGGAGGCATGCTGTCGTTCGAGCTGGAGGGAGGAGTAGAGGAGGCCTCTTCGTTCCTGAGTCGCCTCACCATCCCCACCCACGCCGCCAGCCTGGGGGGAGTGGAGTCCCTGGCCGTCCGCCCGGCGGCGGCCACCCACGGGGGTGTGAGCCCGGAGGAGCGGGCCCGAAGCGGGATCTCGGACACCCTCATCCGCTTTTCCGTCGGGTTGGAGGACGTGGAGGACCTGGTGGAAGACCTAAATCAGGCCCTGGGGAGCTGAGCTTCGGGAAGGGGAGAGGGCTCGGAGGAGACCGCCCTCACCACAGGCCCAGAACTCTCCACCAGACCCCCCCCACCCCTATCCAAACGGCCAGGTTTACCAGGCTCACCACCAGGCCCAGGCGCCACCACTCCCGGACCTCCACGTATCCGGCCCCGAAGAGGACGGGAGCTGGACCGGTCCCGTAATGGGTCATACTGCTGAACAGGTTGCTGAAGAAGGCCAGGACGAGGGCCGCCAGCACGGGGGGAGTGCCCAGGGCCAAGGCCACCCCGAGGAACGGTGCGTACATGCCGCTCACATGGGCGGTGTTGGACGCGAAGAAGTAGTGGGAATAGAAGTAGATCAGGCTCAGCGAGAGGAAGCCCGTAACCCACCCCACCTCTCCGAACCACACCCCCACCGTCTCGCTGAACCAGGGTATGAGGCCCAACTCGGTGAGGAAGGACGCCATCATCACCAGTGCGCTGAACCACACCAGCGTGTCCCAGGCCCCCCGTTCCCGAAGCACGTCTTCCCAGCTCAGAACCCCTGTCACCAGCAGCACCACGAGGCCGAGGAGCGCCGTGGCGGTGGTGTGAATCCCCAGAGGTTCGGAGAGTACCCAGAGCACCAGGAGGAGAGCGAAGGTGAAGAGCATCACCCACTCGGTCCGGCCCACGGGCCCAAGCTCCCTCAAGCGCTCCCGGGCCAGGGCCGCTGCCGCCGGGGTCTCCCGGACCTCCGGAGGTGAAAGCCGATAGATCACCCAGGGCACGAGGACCAGGCTCAGGACCCCCGGAACCAGAGCCGCTACGGCCCACCCCACCCACGTGAGCTGGACCCCCTGGGCGGAAGCCAGCTCTGCCGCCAGTGGGTTGGCGGCCATGGCCGTGAGGAACATGGCGCTGGTGATGACCGTCCCCTGAAAGGCCGCCAGGGTGAGAAAGGCCCCGATGCGCCTGGCGGTTCCATCCTCCGGCCGGCTCTCGTACGCCTCCGCAACCGACCGGAGGATGGGGAAGACCACACCGCCGGCCCGGGCCGTGTTGGACGGAATCGCCGGGGCCAGGACCAGATCGGTGGCTACCAGGCCATAACCCAATCCCAGGCTCCTGCGCCCCAGCAGAGCCATGAACAGGTAGGCCACCCGGGCCCCCAACCCCGTCTTGATGAACCCCCGGGAGATGAAGAACGCGAGGACGATGAGCCAGATGACCCGATTCCCGAACCCCGACAGAGCTTCGTTGATGGTGAGGGTGTGGGTGAGGGCGGTGGCACAGATCCCCACCATGGCCACCGCCCCCATGGGGAGAGGCTTCAGGATGATCCCCACGATCGTGGCCACGAAGATCGCCAGGAGGTGCGTGCCGGCAGGGTCTACGCCGGAGGGGTTCGGGAGGAACCAGAGGACGATTCCGGCAGCAAGTGGGGCGCCGAAAGAAAGGGCCCTCCTCCGATGGTGCACGTCGGGAGCGGTCACGGGTCCTCCCGCATGGGTGTCTGGGGAAGGAGCATCCACGAGGAATACGGAGTGGAGGCGGCAGAAGCAAACCGCCCCGACCCTGGGACAGGAAGGTCGTTCCCGAGGGTCCCTGGCAGGTTCAGCCTTGCCGCCCTCTACCGTCTGGGCTAAATCCTCGGTCGTTCACGCCCCGAATTCCCACGGGGACCTCCGTCAGCCATAGCGCGGGCGCCCTACCGGCCCAGGGAAAAGGCCCACCGGAACGCCGCCACGCCAGGATGATGCTCCGCCCACTCCCCGAGAATCGTGGAACCCGGTCGTAACCGGAGGCTCGTCACCACCGGCCTCGTGCTGGCCATGTTTCTGGCGGCCCTGGAAGCCACGGCAGTTGGAACCGCCATGCCCACGGTGGTGGCGGACCTGGGGGGCGTGTCCCGATACAGCTGGGTCTTCAGCGCCTACCTCCTCACCGCCACCACCACCGTACCCATGTACGGGAAGCTGGCGGACCTCTTCGGGCGCCGCCGGATCTTCACCGTCGCCATCGCCCTCTTCCTCGGTGGAGCCATCCTCTGCGGAACCGCCCACTCCCTGAACCAGCTCATCCTGTACCGGGCCATCCAGGGACTGGGAGCCGGTGGGGTCATGCCCGTCTCCATCACCCTGGTGGGAGACATCTACACCCTGGAGGAACGTGGGAAGATGCAGGGGATCTTCTCCGCGGTCTGGGCGACTTCGAGCCTGGTAGGGCCGGCGGCGGGGGGCCTCATCACCGACCTCCTGAGCTGGCGGTGGGTCTTCTACATCAATCTCCCATTCGGCATCGCCTCCATCATCCTTCTACGAGCCTTCCTGAGGGAAGAGGGCACACGTCGGCAGCACCGCCTCGACTACCTGGGAACGGCGAGCCTCACTCTGTCGGTGGCAGTGCTCCTCCTGGCTCTCCTGGAAGGGCCGGAGCTCTGGGGTTGGATGGACTCCCGCACTCTGGGGATGCTCCTCTTCTCCGTCCTCGGGCTGACCGTATTTCTATGGCAGGAGGGTCGTGCCCAGGAGCCCATGCTCCCCCTGGAGCTCTTCAGGATCCGGGTCATCGCCGTGGCCAGCCTGGGGGGGCTCCTCATGGGGACCCTCATGTACGTCGCTGCGGCCTTTGTGCCCATGTTCACCCAGGGCGTCCTGGGCGGAACGGCCATCGACGCCGGGATGACCCTGGCTCCCATGTCCATCGGGTGGCCCATCGCCAGCACCGCCTCCGGGTGGTTGCTGATGCGATTCGGCTATCGGCCCTTCATCCTGGCCGGATCGGCGTTCGGGATCCTCGGATGCCTGCTGCTGGCCGCCGCCGACCCCGGGTCCGGGAAGGTGCCGGTGATGGTGGCCATGTTCTTCCTGGGAATGGGCCTGGGATTCACCTCCACGCCGTACCTCCTGGCGGTGCAGAACGCCGTCCCCTGGAACCGTCGGGGCGTGGCCACCAGCTCCGTCCAGTTCTTCCGCTCCATCGGTGGAGCCATCACCGTGGCCGCCCTCGGGGCCGTTCTGAACGCGCACCTGGTGGGGCAGCTGGGACACGACGTGGACCCCAACGTGGCTCTGAACCCGGTGCTTCGGGCCGCCGTCCCGCCCCAGGCCCTCCAACCATTGGTGACGGCGCTGGACGGGGGGTTGGGGAACATCTACCTGGTCATGGCCGCCATGGCCGTGGGGGGGCTGTTGGTGGCCTTCTTCTTCCCCGGCGGATCGGCCGAGTCCCACGCCTATCGCCGAGACAGCGCCCCCTGAAGGAGAGCGGCCCGAGGGAGACGCCCCACGGGCCGCATTCTCTTTCCCGCATTCCCACCGCCTTCGTCCTGATCCTCACCCCATCCGGGCCGCCGCCTCAATCCTT
>JASFRP010000105.1:0-8296 GCA_050114895.1 Gemmatimonadota bacterium | reverse complement strand
CACACCCGGGGGATGGTCCGACTCTTTCCCCATGCCCCTTGCACCTGACGTAACGTGAGGTTGTATCCTCCATTGGCGTCCAGAAAGGAGGATAGGCATGAGCGACCCGGAGATCAAAGTGGGTGAGCTCGCTCGGCGAGCGGGGGTGACGGTGCGGACACTCCACCATTGGGGAGAAGTGGGGATCGTGCGCCCTTCCCGGCGGACCCCAGCGGGGCATCGTGTCTACGGGGAGTCCGCCGTTCGACGCCTCATGCTCGTACGGAGCCTCAGGGCGCTGGGCCTCGGCCTGGATGCCATCCGCGACGCCCTGGATTCGGGGAACGTCACCCTCCAGCAAACCCTTCAGGCGCACAAGGCTCAGGTACGGTCCCAGGTGATGCTCCTGAGGCACCTTGAGGATCGGCTGGACAGGATCCTGAGGCACATCGACAACGGAGAAGAGCTCTTCGTCGGCGAGCTCCTCCAAACCATGGAGACGATGACGATGATCGAGAAACACTTCACTCCCGAACAACTCGAGGCCTTGTCGGCCCGAAGGGAGGCCCTGGGAGAGGATGCCATCCGTCAGGCCGAGGAGGAGTGGCCACGGCTTATCGCCCAGGTAAGGGAAGAAATGCGAAAGGGAACGGATCCGGCATCTCCGGTGGTCCAGGCGATGGCCGCTCGTTGGCGCGAGCTGATTCAGGCCTTTTCCGGGGGAGACGTCGGGATCGAAAGCTCACTCGGGAAGATGTTCAAGGCCGAACCCCAGATGGCTGCTGATCAGGGGCTGGACCCGGAGATATTCCAGTATGTCGGGAGGGCACTCCGGGCCGGATCGTGACCGCGGCCGATGGCTCCCGTCCGTGAGGAGTCTCGCTCCTCCCAGAATCAGCCCCCGGGGCAGGTCAGGCTCCGCCAGCCGAGCCGCCCCCCCTGCCCCGGGGCATCAGGGCTCGTAATATTCCACCTTCACCCCGCATCCGTCCCACATCCGCTCGTACTCCTCCATGCGCTTCGCGACGAAGGCGCGGGCCTCCTCGGCACTACCCAGGAGCCTCGCCACTCTGGCGTCTCTCGACGGTGACTCCACAGCCATGCGCTCCTCTCCCACCTCCGCGATGATGAGGTCCCCCGCCAACTGTGTGTGGTGACGCTCCACCTCCGGAAACGACGGAGAAAGGGCCTCCCATTCTTCAGCCGAGAGGGGCACTGGCCCTCCGGCAGCCACCTTCTCAAGGAACTCTTCCAGCTTCATGGGAACTCCAACCGTACGTTTTCCCGAGGTTACCCGAGAGCGAAGTCAGCCGCCGCCTCGGCATGGATTAGGGCCGTGTCGAAGAGGGGAGTCTCCGTGTCCTCCGGCCGGAGGAGGAGGCCGATCTCGGTGCACCCGAGGATCACACCCTGGGCTCCTTCCGCCACCAGGTCCCGGACGATTCGCTGGTACTCGTTGCGGGACTCGGGGCGGATCCTCCCCAGGACCAACTCCTCATAGATGACGCGGTGGATGAGCGTCCGGTCCTCCGCTCTCGGAACGGTGACCTCCAGCCCATGGCGCTCCTGGAGCCGTTCACGATAGAAGGGCTCTTCCATAGTGAAGCGCGTGCCCAGGAGTCCCACCCGGGTCAGGCCGGCCTCCCTTATTCGCTGGGCCGTGGCATCCGCGATGTGGAGGAGGGGGATCTGAACGGCTGCCTCGATGGCTGGAGCCACGAGATGCATGGTGTTCGTGCAAAGGACCAGGAAGTCGGCCCCCGCCTCCTCGATGATCCGAGCCTCCCGAGCGAGCATTTGTCCCAACTCCGCCCACCGTGCCTGATGCTGGAGAACCTCGACTTCCTGGAAATCCACGCTCAGCAGGATGATTCGGGCGGAATGCAGCCCCCCCAGACGCCTGCCCACCTCACGGTTCAGGACCTGGAAATAGGGTACGGTGGACTCCCAGCTCATGCCCCCGAGGAGACCCGTGGCTCTCATGGTGACCTCCGCTCCGGGAGGGGTTTGGCGCTTGCGGCGCGCCCCCTCCGTTGCGCATCGTGTTCGGTTTCGACAACCTAGGGTTCGAGCCCGGCCCGCCGCCACCATGCCGGGGATCTCCCACGCCACGATCCGGAGTTTGCCTCGATGTCTCGCTTCCCTCTGTGGGCAGCCGTTCTCGCCGGCCTCGCCGGCCTGCTCAGCTCCCCCGTCCCCCTCTTCTCCCAGGAGAGCTCCCCGCCCCAGGTCAGGCCCTTCGGCGCATTCGCTTTTGAGGACAGCGTGCATGTGGCTCTCCCTCCCCGCGAGACGTTCGACCGCTTCCTGGAGGTGGACGCGTGGTGGGATCACCGGTTCAGCGAGAACCCGAGCCGGTTCTATATCGACGCCCGGCCGGGTGGCGGGTTCTACGAGATCTTCGATGATTCCGAGTCGGGTGTTCAACACGCCACCGTGATCTACGTGGTTCAGGGAGAGGTCTTGAGAATGCGGGGGCCTCTCGGCCTGAGCGGATATGCTCTCGACATGGTCTACACCCTGACGTTCCATGAGGGAGACTCCGGCACCTGGGTGCATCTCGAAGTCCGAGGGGCGGGAGAGCTGGAGGAGGGTTGGCCTGGAGTGGTCCAGGGTGTCTGGCATCACTTTCTGGCCGAGCGCTTCAAGCCCTACGCGGAAGGGAGACTGGGGTGACGGGCCTCACCCCCACCTGCGTATAGGGGAAAAGGAGGCGTCAGCATGAGCGAGCCGCGTTTTACGGACAAGGAGGTGGCACTCATCCTCCGACGTGCGGCGGATCTGGAGAAGAAGGCTCCCTCTACCGCTGGGTCCTCCGCCAAGGGACTTACCCTCTCCGACCTGAAGGAGATCGCTTCGGAGGCGGGCATCGATCCAGAGTTGGTGGCCCGTGCCGTGACGGAGTTGGCAAGCCCCAGGGGGCTTCGATCCGGGTCTCTCCTGGCCGGGCCTGAGACCGTGCAGAGGGAGGTCCGGGCCACGCCGGGAGAGCTCGCCAGGGAGGAGATGGCGGAGCTGGTCAGGCTGGTGGATGAGGAGGTCCGAGACCAGGGCATCGTCCAGGAGGCACTGGGGCATGTCCGTTGGACGAGCCAGGGACGGTTTCTCAGCACCCAGGTCTCTCTGGAGCCAGGCGGCGGCGAGACGCTGCTGCGGGTGGAGGAGCGCTATAGCGACGCCATCCGGGGGGTGCTCCACGGGATTCCCGCCAGCTATGGGTTCATTTTTGGCCTGGCCACCGCGCTGGAGGCACTGAACCTGGGGCCCCTCCCGGCTGCGCTCTTCACGGTGGCATCCGTCGCTGCCGGCTGGGGCATTGGAAGCTCCATCTGGCGGGGTCTGGCGGGCCGGAGCAAGGCGCGAGTCCGTCATCTGGCGGAGCGGATCGGCACCAGGGCCAAGGAGATCGTGGAGAAGAAGGATCCGGGTCTTCCGGAGGAGGGCGACTGACGGCAGGCCCACTGCAGACCCCGGGGCCACGGGTCCTGGAGAATCTCCCTTACATCTGAAACGTCCGCACCGCCGCCAACCAGGCGAAGGGGTTTTCCAGGTGGATGGAATGGCCGGCTCGGGGAATGAGCCGGAGCTCGGCAGCCTGGATCATCCCCGCCATTCGTCGGGCGAGGGTGGAGAACTTCTGGTCCTCCTCCCCGGCCAGGACAAGAGTGGGTGTTCGGATGCCGGGGAGGTCGTCCCAAAAGGAAGGTTGGGCTCCCGTTCCCAGACCTCGGAGGCACGCTGCCAGGGCCTCCGGATTGTTCCTCAGGCGGCGCTCCCGGTTGGCTTCCCGGATCTTCGGAGGCAGCTTCCCCTGAGTGGCGAAGAGCGGCAATCCCATCCAATGATCCACGAAAGCCTCCATCCCACCTCGGAGGATTCCCTCGGCCAATGCATCGTCCGCACGGCGCCTGGCCCTGCGCTCGTTTTCACCGGGGAGCCCCGGCGACGCGCTCTCGAGAATCAGTGACGAGACCCGACCCGGCTTGAGTACCGCCCCTGCCAACGCGATCCTGCCTCCCATGGAGTACCCGAGCCACCTCGCCCTCTCGACGCCCACGGCGTCCAGGACCTGGCCGAGGTCCCGCAGGACCTCCTCCACTCGATAACGTTCCGCATCGGTGGAGAAGTCGCTGGCACCGTGCCCCAGGAGGTCCACAGCCACGACCTGGTATGCCTGGGTCAGCCCCTTGAAGGTTTCCTCGCCCCAGGCTTCCACGGAGCCGGTGAACCCATGGAGCAAAAGCAGCGGATCGCCGTCTCCTTCCACACGCACGTGCAAGCGCAGGCCGTCCCGCATGGTCACGAACATGGGTTTCCTCTCAGGGCTCTGTCGTGGGCATGGGTCCCGAGTGCACCCCGCCTGTGAATGGCTCACTCACCGTACAGATCTTCCAGGTCGGCCTGGGCCAATTCCACCAGGAAGGAGGAAATGCCGGCGGTGAGTGCCTCGAACACGGCCTTCCCCGCAGCCTCCGAGCCTCCTGACGGATCACCCACCCCCGTGTCGTCGGTTACCAGGATCCAGTTCCGGGGGGCCCAGGCCCACCCCTCCCGTAGCGCGCGAATCCTGAACGTCCGAGCCTTTCCCGTGCCGGCCTCGGAGAGGGGAAGCACGAGATCCGGAGCCAGGTGAAGCATGAGGCTGGTTTCCGCGATTCCCGCATGGTCCCCAGGCTCCGCAAAGTGCTCCCGAACCTCCGGGAGCTCGAACCAGCTCATGGCGCAGAGAAAGACCTCCGTCTTGGCCTGGAGCTCGCGGATCATGGGCCGAAAGTCGTTTCCACCGTGCCCATTGAGGACAAGGAGCTTGGATAGGCCCTGGGCCTCCAGACTCTCCACAATGTCGCTCAGCACGAAGGCCTGAGTGGTCGGGTTCAGGTTGATGGTGTGGGGGATATCCACCTGCTGGGCGTTGCACCCAAAGGGGATCGGGGGCAAGACCAGGCAGCGGGACCCCTGCTCCCAGGCCTTTCTTGCCGCAACGGTAGCCACCGCTTCAACCTGAAGCGTGTCGGTACCGAATGGCAGGTGGAGATTGTGGGCCTCCGTGGCACCCCAGGGAAGGATGGCCAGCTCGTATTCCGTCTCTCTCACGGTCTTCCAGTTGGTCTCGGAGAGAACATATGGACGACCTGCCATGCTTCTCCTCCCCGGCGGGACCGGCCGTCGAAGCCGGCCGGGCGGAATGCGTGTGTCTCCCTCTGCGTCAAGGTAACGAACCACCCGCTGTGGCGCTCCACCTTTCCGGCGGCCCCTCCCCCTTCCATCCCCCTGACCGTAGCTTCTTTCATGTCGCCAGCGGCGGTCCGGATCTTCGGTGCCGCACGTTCCGCGGAAAGGTATGGGAGATCCGTGTTTCTTTCTCCGCGTCACAAGATCCTCTTCGTGCACATCGCGAAGACCGGCGGGACCAGCATTCGGGCTGCTCTCAAGCGCCTGCATTGGACCGACCCGTATGCCATCCCCATCCACCTCGTGAATGGATTGACCCGGGTCCTGAAGTACCGGACGGGTGCGAAGTTTCCTCGTCACGCCAAAGCCATCGCCGCTTACGAGAACATCGGCGAGCCATTCTGGAGCCAGCTCTTCAAGTTCGTCTTCGTGCGCAACCCCTGGGATCTTCAGGTCAGTTCCTGGCATCACCTCCAGAGGGTGCCCAACGCCCCCACCGATCAGTTCGACGACTTCGAGGCCTTCCTCAGGCACAAGTTCGATCGCGACAGGCCATTCGAGTATTACTTCGAGGCATCACGACAGATTCAGAGCCACTACCTCACCGATCTCGATGGCAGGATCATCGTGGACTTCGTTGGGCGCTTCGAGAGACTCCACCAGGATTTCGAGGAGGCGTGCCGCAGGGGAGGTATCCCCCAGATCACTCTTCCGCACCGGCGTCATTCCAGGGAACGGAAGAAGGACTACAGGATCTACTACGACGACGTGACGGCCCAACTCGTGGCCGACCACTACGCAGAAGACATCCGGCGTTTCGGCTACACCTTCGATGACTTCGACAGGGAGATGGAGCCCTGGGAGATTCCGGGGAAGGTCTGAAACAGCCCCCCCCGGGGAGACCCGTCACGCCCTCGACCGCCAGAGAAACACGCCGATGATCCCGCCGAAGATGGCGCCCGGCCAGCTGGCCACGAACCACCCCACGGCAAGCCCCACCGGAACCATCATCAGGGAAGGGACCCGAAAGCCGCCACCGGCGCCCCCTTTCTGCTCGGTCTTTCGCCCGCTCATGGACTCTCCCCTCACCTTCGCTCCGGTGGGACCCCATACGGGTACAGCACGCTCAAATCCGCGTGCTCATAGGGGAGAGCATCCAGATAGGTCGTGCCTACGAAGGGACCCGGGGCCTCCACCACAATGATGGTCTTGGCGAACCCCGTTTCGTCGAAGCCGCGACGGAAGTGGACCCGAGACTTCACCACGAAGACGTCAAAATCCTCCAGGTCGATGGGGGCGAATCGGAATCGCCCGGGATCCGTCACCTGCTCGTACGTGGGGGTGATGATGACCACGTTCCCATCCCCGAAGGCCACCACCGCTACCCGGTCATAGCTGAACCCCTCGTCAAAGTAGATCAGAGTGCCCTGGATTCGCGCCGGCGTACCGCCGGAGGGAGTGAAGCCCCCAATCTCCATGTCGAACGCATCCCCGGCGGACGCTCCGCTGGCCTCCAGATCCTCCAGGGTGCCCGGCGAGGTGATGGTTCCGTATAGAACGTGCCCGATGCCCGCTGCCTCGAATGCCCTGAGAATGTGGGTGGCGTCCCCGGGTCGGTCCGAATGATCGCCCACGGCAACGGGTACGGCACCCTCGCTCACAGCCTGGCGTACCTGTCGGGCCGCTTCTTCAGGGAGGGGATAGCTCCCGACCGCAAAGGCCTCTCTCACCCGCCAGAAGTAGTCGTTCATGTCCTCGGCGATCTCGTCGGCCAGCTCCTGGTCACCGTTGGTCATCACATGGATCGTGGCGCCCACATCCGGCACGTCGGACCAGGGGTATCCGTAGAATACGCTTACGAAGGCGTCTTCCTGCCTTGCCTCCCATCGCCGGGCTCGCTCCATGATGTCCATCGATGGGGAGGCCCCGGTCCACTGCAGCACCGTGGCGGTGATGATCCCCGGCGTCCGGGTGGCGGTGGTGGGAGCATAATCTCCGCTCATGGTCATATGGAGCGCCCGGGCGGCCCGCTCCCCCTGGAGTGCAGCGTCGTAATGGGGATAGCGCTTGGTGGTGAATGCGAAGTCCGCATGGCGAAGGAACTCCCCGTCCTCGTTTCCGTGGAGGTCGAAGCTGGCGGCGATGGGCACGTCGGGACCCACCACCTCCCTGAACCGCCGGGCGATCTCTGCTTCTGGTCTGGGAACGTTCCGCACGGCCATGGCACCATGGAGCGCCAGGTAGACACCGTCCACCGGCATGGCAGCCTCCAGGTCCTGGATCATGAGGTCCAGGAAGTGGTCGAAGGTCTCCTCGGTGTTCCAGCTTCGCGAAGACCCTCCAAAGACCCCCACCGGCGACGTCAGGCCCACCAGCTCCATGTCGCCATAGTCACGTGCCATCTTGGTGAAGCCCCTCACGTAATCATCCGCATCCAGGAGATCTTCCCCCGTCAGAGGGGGACTCACCTGCACCCAATCCTCCACCGTCACGTCACCCCCGGGGCAGAAGGTACAGGTCTCGTGAGAGAACATGGCAACGGCAACCTTGAACTCCGCGTCGCGCACCTCCCCCGTTGGTCCACACGAAAGAAGAGCGAACGTCAGGATGACGAAGGACCTCTCCACAAACCTGTTCATGTTCTGTTCCTTGCCGGAATGCGTTGCGTGAGGACGGGCAGGGCCGACCGTCCACCGGTCGCGGGCCATGAGACGGCATTACGTCCGGAGTCCGGTGTTGGGACAACCCTGCTTTGACCCCGAAGCTCTCGGGGCGAGTGGACTTCAATACGAATGGGTACCGAGAACGACCTCCACCCCGAAATTCTGCTCGAGGAGGATCTTGAGGTCGTCGAAATCGATGGGGCAATCGGCCGTTTCCATGGCCAGCTTCATGCAAGTCCCCAGGTGTATCACGTCAATCTTCCGGTCCAGCCCCTTGGCCACCTCGTGCAGGAGCTTCACCCTCGGCACGGTGAGTCCGGGGCAGTCGCCACAGTCCGTCATCCCCACCAGCTCCACGGGCTCGTCGGCATATCGGGCGAACTCGCCGTTCCTCTCCGACAATCCCTTGTGACACTTGGCGCACGCGATGCAGGAGTGGTCCTGGATCTTCTTGCAGAACAGGATCGCGATATTGGGCATGG
>JASFRP010000104.1:0-8325 GCA_050114895.1 Gemmatimonadota bacterium | reverse complement strand
GGCCTGGCTCGTGGCCGGGGTCACGGTGGTCACAGCCGGGTGGGCAGCGACGAACTTGATGAAGAACTGGGCCCAGCTCTCGGCGAACGGGTGCGCCCACTCGGGGAGCTCGCGGTCCCCCACCCGGGAGAACAGGCGGCTGCGGCCGAAGGGCACGTAGACCAAGACCCCGATGCCTTCGTCGATGGCCAGGGGGAGGATCGTCTCCTCCGCGCTGCGGTTGTCCACGGCGTAGTCGATGCCGATAAAGTCCAGGGGCTCCGTGCGCATGATCTCCGCCAGCGCCTCGTACTGCCTTTCGCTGGTCGTGGTGATACCGATGTAACGGATGCGGCCCTCCGCCTTCAACTCCTTCAAGATCCCGAGCTGTACCGGGGGGTCTCCCAGGTTGTGCACCTGGATGAGGTCGATGACCGGCCTCCGGAGGCGCTGGAATGACTGCTCCACCTGGGCCCTGGCTTCGGCCGGGTCCGCAGCCCCTCCACCCCGCCCCGCCACGTTCAGCTTGGTAGCCCAAAAGATCTGGTCGCCGACCCCCAGCTCCTCAGCGATCTGACCCGCCACCTCCTCCGAGGCGCCATAGCTGGGTGCCGTGTCGAACACGCTTCCACCCTGCTCCACGAATGCCGCCAGCACCTCCCGAAGCGCGCTGAAGTCCTCGCTCCGTGCGACGCGCGAGAAGGTAGCGGAGCTTCCCAGGCCAACGATGGGGAGCTCCTCGCCAGTGGAGGGAACCCTCCTCTTGATGAGCTCCTGGCTCTGCAGAGCCAGCAGGACGCGGGGGTTGAGGGAGATGGCCGCACCGGCGGCGGCAGTGAGCCGTAACAGATCACGTCGGGAGATCATGGCCTCGATCCTGATTGGGAAATGTGTTCGGAAGATACCCTTATCAGTACAATATTTCTGTTCGAAAAGGAAGACCGACAGGTGTGTCGGTGGGGTGGTTGGAGAGCGAGATCCTTGCCCCCCCCTCGCTCCCATGGTCATCTTGCGGTACCGTGAAGCTCATCGCCCCCCCCAGATGCCGTCCTCACCATTCTTAGCCAGTCATGAGTGAGAACAGGACTCGCCGGCTTGCCGCCATCATGTTCGCCGACATGGTGGGCTACACTGCTCTCATGCAGGAGGATGAGGAGTTGGCCCGGGCCAGAAGGGACCGGGTGCGGGAGGTGCTTTCTTCAGCGGTTACCAGGCACTACGGCGAAGTCCTTCAACACTATGGGGACGGGACGCTGAGCGTGTTCGCCAGCGCCGTCGAAGCGGTGGAATGCGCGGTCGAGATCCAGCTCGAGCTCCAGCAGGCCCCTGAGGTCCCCCTGCGAATCGGGGTACATACCGGGGATATCGTGCGGGACGGGGACGGCGTGTTTGGGGACGGCGTGAACATCGCCGCCCGGATCGAGGCGCTGTCGGCATCCGGAGGAATCCTGATCTCCGAGAAGGTCTTCGACGAGATCAAGAACCACCCCTCCGTGTCTTCTGCGTTGATCGGGGACGTCCAGCTCAAGAACGTCAAGTATCCCGTGAGGGTTTTCGCCATCGCGAACCCCGGACTCGAGGTCCCCAGCGAGGAGGATCTGAGGAAGAGGGCGAGGGAGAGCGGGTCCGGTTGGATCCCTCCACCCGGTGAACACGGAACCCCGGAGGCCCCGGGAGCGGCGGCCCCGGCGGGAATAGGGGAGACCCTGATCCAGCGAATCAGGGATCGAGCGATGGTGCAATGGGCCCTGGTGTACCTGGCAGGGGCGTGGGCCGTCCTGCAAGTCGTGGCGTTCGTGGCCGCCCGACTCGGTCTGCCCCGCCCCGTGCTCCAGGGGCTGGCCCTGGTGGCCTTCGTGGGCTTCTTCGTCGCCATGGTGGTGACCTGGTTCCACGGGGAGAAGGGCCGTCAACGGGTACAGGGGAGGGAGGTCCTGATCATCGCTCTCATCCTGCTGATGCCAGGCGCTGCCCTGACGATGCTTCCCGCCGGCGCCAGGAGGGAGATGGCCGAGGCCCTGCCGGGATTGCCACCTCCCGTAATCACCGATGGACGCCCCTCGGTGGCGATTCTGCCCTTCGTGAATCTCAGCACAGAGGCGGAGAATGCCTACTTCGCCCTGGGGCTTCACGATGAGGTCATGACACAGCTTCTTCGGGTCTCCGGTCTCCGGGTGATCAGTCGCACGTCCGTGATGGAGTACGCCGGCGACCGCCCGAACGTGAGGAAGATCGCCAGGGAGCTGGGGGTGACCTATGTGACGGAGGCCACCGTGCAGCGGATCGGGGGCCGCCTGCGAGTGAACGTTCAGCTCATCGATGCGCGCACCGATGACCATGTCTGGGCGGAGGGATACGATCGTGAGCTGAGTGACGCGTTTGCGGTGCAAAGCGAGATCGCCCGAATGATCGCGGACGCTCTGAGCACGACGCTTACGGCGGAGGAGCGGGGAGCGATTTCCAGGGCGCCCACGGACAACCCCGAGGCGTACCGATTCTACCTCCAGGGTCGCGACTACTACCTGCGCCCCGGCTACCGTCAGGAGGACTTCGTCGCAGCCCAGGGTCTCTTCGAACGGGCCATCGCCCTCGACCCGGACTTCGCCCTCGCCAGGGCGGCGTTGGCCCGGGTCCACGGATTGATGTATTGGGAGAATTTCGATGCCTCTCCGGCACGGTTGGAGGCTCAGAGGGCTGAGGCCGAGGAGGCGCTTCGACTACAGCCCAACCTGCCCCAGGCTCACGTGGCGGCCGGTTGGGTGCACTACGTCGAAGGGGATTTCGAGGAGGCTTTGCGGGACTACGAGGCGGCGCTGGAGGGGCTTCCGAACGACGCGGAGATCGTGGCCCGCGTCGGGTACACTCACCGCCGACTGGGACATTGGCCCCAGGTGTTCGAAGCCTATGAGAAGGCCATCCAGCTGAACCCCCGGAACGCGACGTTGTTCTACGATCTTGGCGGTCACAGCTTCGCTGCCAACCGTCGTTACGCCGAGGCGGTAGCGGCATATGACAGGGCTCTCGCTCTGGCTCCGGACCTGTATGACGCCGCCCTCCGGAAGGGGCTCATCTTCGTTCATTGGCGGGGCCAGCTGGACACACTTCGGGCGGTGGTGGACCATCTTCCGGCCGACCTCCATCTACCGGAGGTGGATCTCGCCAGGGTCGACCTGGCGCTTTGGGAGAGAGACCCCGATGGGCTCCTCCGGCTGCTGGACACCACCCCGGAGCCCGTATTCGAGACCCAGCTGGTCTATCTGCCAAAAGCCATCTACGCCGGCTGGGCCCACCAGATCGGGGGCGACGGAGCCGCTGCCCGGGCGGCGTTCGAATCGGCGAGAGTGAGGCTGGAGCCCCTCCT
This sequence comes from Gemmatimonadota bacterium, assembly GCA_050114895.1. Classification (GTDB taxonomy): domain Bacteria; phylum Gemmatimonadota; class Gemmatimonadetes; order Longimicrobiales; family Gaopeijiaceae; genus JASFRP01. The sequence goes on along the minus strand of JASFRP010000104.1, from coordinate 4,985 downwards.
TGGGCCTCGCCCCGATGACCAGCGTATTCGCGCCGCCCTCGGGTATGCCTATGCTGGCCTGGGGATGCAGGACGCTGCCGCTGAAATGGTGGACGGTATGACGCGCTCGAGGTGGCAGGGAGGGGATGCGCTGTCCCGGTTTCAGACCGCCAAAGTCTTCGCGGAGATCCTTGCCCAGGCGAACCTCCCCGATGCGGCGAATCGGAACCTGGAGATTCTGCTGGCGGGAGCCTCGCCCGTCAGCGTCCGTACGCTTCGCCTGAACCCCCTCCTCGACCCTCTCCGCGACCAGCCGGGATTCCAGGCCATCCTTTACAGGTTCGGAGGTGGCACAGGAGAGTGACGGCGCAGGGTGAAGACAGGCCTCGCCTCGAGGAAGCAGGGGCCGTGCCGGGTCTGGAACCTCTTCCCATTATTCCCCCCTTCCTCTCACCCCCTCCAGAATCCGCTCAGCCCTGGCCGGGTTGAAGATGGAGCACACGCAGAATCGAGCCAGGGTCCGCGCTGCATCCTTCGGACTCCTGCGCCCGCTCCTCACCCGATCCACCATCTTCCGGGCCAGGCCGAAGGAGATGGTTCCGTGGCCGCACATGGTGCTGAGCTCCAGGACACTCTTCTCCGGGAGGAGGTCGGTTCGCCCCTGAAAGCCCAGGGAATACTCCACGCTGTGCCGGTTGATGCCGCAGGCCTTGCAGCAGTCATGGGCCCGGTCGGCCAGGGCGCTGATGTTGATGGAGACGCCCAGGTCCGCCGCCTGTAGCGCCCGGACGAATTCCTCCATCCTCCCGTAGTCGTAGAATACCGCCGCCACGATCCCCGGCGCCTCCACCCCGTCCACCACCGCCTGAGGATCCGGCTCTGTGTTCCGGCGCCAGTGTACCAGGGGATTCAGCCCCACCTGGGGCGTGAACTCGCCGCCGCGCTTCGCGTCCCCGATGTTCACCGGATCGTGCTCCAGCGCCATGCGGAGGAACGCCTTCTGGACCTCCACGGCCTCCGCGTCGTTGATCCCCCGGGCGGGCATGGCGAAAACGATGTAGTCCCCCGTGAGGTCCTCGTATCGGCCGAAGCGATGCAGAGAGTGGGTCATTGGACCACCTCCCCTTCCCGGGGTCCGGAAGGTCCGGATGGAGGAACCCCGCCAGGGACCTCGGGAGGCATTCCGGCGGGCGGGGGTAGCCCGGATCGGGATCGCCGGCCCAGCCCCAGGTTCGTCTTCGCCCGCAGGATGGGGATACCGGCCCGGGGGAGGATCGCTTCCAGGGGGTTCCGGCCTTCCTCGTCGCAGCGGGAGGCAACCCCCACGGCCATGACCGTGTCGATCTCCTCCGCCACCCTCGCCAGCAGCTGAAGGAGCTTTTCGACCTCTCCCAGCTCGGTCTGGAACTCCAGGATGGCCGAGAGGACCTTCTCCCCCAGGATCTCCGGATTCATGGTACCCCGGGTCGGATCGGTCATGAGGCCGGTGAGGGGGTTGTTCGATTCGAAGACGGCGCCGGCGGAAGCCAGGGCCATGGCCACCCGCTGGATGTCGTGGAAGCGGGCTCCCACCGAGGGCCGCCCCAGCTCCACCACGAATCCGGCCCTCCCGGGCCCCAGGCGCCCCGTCACGTCGTTGGTCTTCACCTCCTCGGTGCCGCGACCCAGGATCCCGGTGCTCTCGTGGGTCACCAGCACGTCGCTGAAGGCCCGCCGCACAGTCCGGGGCCAGGTGAGCTCCTGGGGAGTGATGGCGGAAGTGGGACAGACGTCGGGCTCGGGATCGAACCGGAGGCGGAAGAGCTCCGCGGCCCGCCTCACCAATCGCACCACCGTGGGATTCAGCCGTTCCCGGCTCATGCCCCGATAGCAGGCATGGCACTCCACGCACTCGTCCAGATCCACCTGGGCCCGGCGGGTCCGGTGGTCCACGGAAATGGCCTCCATGGGACATACCGCCACGCAATTGGCGCACCCCACGCAGAGCTTCGGATCAATCCACATCGTAACCTCCGTCTTCCCCCGCCCCGGGTGGGGGGGCTTCCTTCCCGGAAGGTAGAGGGAGACCGGATGACTGCACCATCGGGAAGATGAGCTCGATGGCCGACACGGCCCTGGCCTGGGTGAAGTGGGCGATCTGCTGCCGGCAGGAGAACCCCGGGGCCACCACCACGGCGTTGGCGCCCTCTCCCCGGATGGCCGGGAGGAGCTTTCGCTCCCCGGCGGCCCTCGACACCTCGTAGTGCTCCGTCTCGTATCCGAAGGATCCGGCCATACCGCAGCACCCGGCGTCGGCGTCGATGATCTCGCAATCGGGGATGCGACTCAGGAGCTTCTTCAAGGCCGGGAGGCCCCCCAGCGCCTTCTGGTGACAGTGGCCGTGGACGAGGATCCTCGTGGGGCCGTCCACGACCCGCGCCATCTCTTGCCCCCGTTCCTCCAGAGCCGCGACTGCCCATTCCTCCACGGTGAAGCTATTACGGGCCACCTCTTCCGCCATCTCCCGCTGAGCCCCGCGAAGGAGCAGGGGATGATCGTCCTTCACTGCCGAGAAGCACCCCGGCTCGCAGAAGACGATGGGGATCCCGTCTCTGGCCAGAGGGAAGAGGACGGTGGCGGTGGCCTCTGCCTGCTCTCGGGCTCGGTAGAGGAACCCTTTGGAGATGAGAGGTCGCCCGCAGCACACCCGGGGTGGAACCGTCACCTCGAACCCAAGTCTCTCCGCCAGGTCCACCGCTGCCTGGCCATGCCGGGGCTCGAAGTAATTCGTGAAAGTATCGGCGAAGACGGCAACACGACGCTCCGGAGCCGCACCCGGCCGCTGGGCTGCTCTCGAGGCGATCCAGTCCAGGAAGGTGTGCCGGACGAAGGGTGGGAGCGTTCTTCGCTTGTCCAATCCCAGGAGGCGCTGGTTCAGGCTGCGGACGGGAGCCGCGCTCAAGACCTGGTTGGCCAGGGGCGCCAGGCGGCTGCCCCAGACCGCCATGGCCTCGGCGTTGGACAGGAGTCGCGACCGCAGGGACGCGCCGTGCTTCGATTGATACTGGTGGAGGAACTCGCTCTTGATGCGAGCCATGTCCACGCCGGTGGGGCACTCGGTCTTGCAGGCCTTGCACTCGAAGCAGAGATCGAGGATGGGGTAGAGGGCCGGATCGCTGAAACCCTCCATCCCCATCTGCCCCGATATGAAGAGACGGAGGGCGTTGGCCCGGCCCCGGGTGCTGTCCGACTCCTCCCGGGTGGCCATGTACGATGGACACATGTTGCCGGTGATGGTCTTCCTGCATGCGCCCACCCCGCCGCATTGCTCCGCGGCCCGGCTCAACCCCCCGAAGTCGGAGAAGTCGAAGGTCGTCTCCACATCGTTGGTCCGGTACCGACTCCCGAACCGCATGTTCTCGGTGAGCGCGGGGGCCCGAACGATCCGTTTGGGGTTGAGGATCCCCTGGGGATCGAAGGCGTCCTTGAGGTCACAGAAAGCCCGATAGAGAACCGGTCCGAACATCTTCTCCTGGTAGGGGGACCGGGACAGCCCGTCGCCGTGCTCCGCCGAGAGAGCGCCCCCGAACTCCAGGACCAGCTCCGCGACCCCCCGGGATATGGCCTGGAAGGTCTCCACTCCCTCCACGGTTTTCATATTGACGGCGGGGCGGATGTGGAGGAGCCCCACGGAGGCGTGAGCATAGAAGATGGCCCGGGTGTCGTGGCGGGCCAGGAGAGCCTGAAATCGGTCGATGTACTCCGGGAGCTGCTCTGGAGCCACCGCCGTATCCTCCACGAAGGAGTGGGATTTGGTGTCTCCCACCTCCGCCATGGAGAGGCCCAGGCCGGCCTGCCGCAGCCGCCAGATCCTGGCTTGAGCCTCTGGCTCCAGCGCACGATGCACCGGGACCGGAGAGCCACTTCCCGAGAGGAGCTTCTCCAGCCGATCCACCCGCTCGGGAAGCCCATCCACCGAGTCCCCCATGAACTCCACGATGAGAACCGCGCCGGGGTCCCCCTGGATGAAGTCGCGGAGCGGCTCGAACTCGCGCTTCCCCCGGGTCATTTCCAGAAGGTTCCGGTCCATGAGCTCCACCGCAGAGGGATCGAGCTCCAGGATCGAGGGAAGGGCCTCCAGGGCCCTCCTCAGCTCCGGGAACATGGCCACTCCTACGACCTTGGCTCCGGGCAGCTCCACCAGCTTCAGCTTCGCTTCGAGAAGAAGGCCCAGGGTTCCCTCGGATCCCACGAAGATCTTCGTGAGATCCACCGCTCCGGCGCCCGGGAGAAAACGGTCCAGGTTGTATCCTCCGACCCGTCTGCGGATCTTCGGGAACCGCGCCCGGATCTCCTGAGCGTGGGTCCTGGCCAGCTCCGTCACCGCCCTGTAGCATGCCCCCTCCCGGTCATCCCGCCTGGCCTTCTCCGCCGCCGCCTCCTCCGCCAGGGGTCCCACCGTCGTCACGGTCCCGTCCGCCAGGAGGACCTTGAGCTCCAGGACGTAGTCGATGGTGGAGCCGTAGACGATGGAGCGGGTGCCGGAGGAGTTGTTGGAGATCATTCCCCCGATGGTGGCCCGGTTCGCCGTGGAGAGGTCCAGGGGGAGGTGGAGGCCGTGAGGGGCCAGGTGGGCGTTCAGCTCCGCCAGCACGGTCCCCGGCTCCACCACCACGGTCCGGCCCTCCAGGTCCAGCTCGAGGATGCGGCGCATGTACTTGGAGAAGTCCAGGGCGACTCCTTCCCCGATGGACTGGCCGCACTGGGAGGTACCGCCTCCACGGGGGGTGATGGGCACGCCGTGCTCCCGGCAGATCCTCAGGGTCGCCGCCACGCCCTCTGCCGAGCGGGGGATCACCACTCCCGCGGGAATCACCTGGTAGACGCTGGCGTCGGAAGAGTACACGGCGCGGGATGCCGGGTCGAAGCGGACCTCACCGTCGACGGCCTTTCGCAGCTCTCCTTCCAGAGACCCGATGGCTTCAGGATCTATTCGCATGCAGTCACTCCCTCATACCAGGCCGGCT
>JASFRP010000103.1:0-8355 GCA_050114895.1 Gemmatimonadota bacterium | reverse complement strand
TGCGATCCGAGATCCACGGTTCCTACAAGGCCATCGTGGACGCACCCGCATTCCGTCTCGTGGAGGCTTTGGCCTCCCTCGTCACCGCCGACGGGAACACGATTCTGGTCCCAGGATACTACGACGCCGTCCGACTCCCGACCCCGGAGGAGCAACGGCTCATCAACGGTGTGCTGGTGACCTGGGACGACGCCTCCCTGCAGCAGCTACTGGGTGTGGACCGTTGGATCGAGGGTGAGACCGGAAGGAGCATCCTCCTGCGCTACTACTACGACCCCACCATGAACATCGACGGGATCTGGGCCGGGTATACGGGTTCTGGCGTCAAGACGATTCTGCCCCACATGGCCACGGCCAAGGTGGACTCGCGCCTCCCCCCGGGCCTCCGTCCGGAAGACGCGCTAGCCATGATCCGCAGCCATCTGGACGCGGGTGGCTTCACCGAGGTCGAGATCCGGCAACTCTCCGGGTATCCTGCCGCCCACACCTCGGTGGAGACCGACCTGGTCCAGGCGGCCATCGGCGTGTTGAACAAGTACGGCCACACGCCCACGGTGTCGCCCTGGCTGGCGGGGAGCGCTCCCTTCTACCAGTTCACCGAACGCCTCGGCCTCCCCTTCGTCATGGCCGGGCTGGGACATGGCTCGGGCGCCCACGGCCCCAACGAGTACATGGTCATCCATCCCGCCGAGAGCTCGGAGATCGCCGGACTGGCGGAGATCGAAAGGGCCTACGTGGATCTTCTCTACGCTCTGGGAGAGCGGTGAGATGGGGGGTGGTGGGTCGATCGCTTTCCGGTTGGGCACCGGATCGCCCCGGTCCTCAGCCTCCCATCGTGGAATCGTCGAGGGGCTCGAGGCCCAGGGTGATGCGGGTCCGCTGGATGATACGGTCGCTCCCCGTATGGGGGTCGGGACGGAGGGTGGCATCCCGTCGGAAGAAGTCGCTTCCCAGAACCTTTTCCGGTCGGAGGTGGTGCTCGAGGATCACCAGCCGGACAGGTTCCTGCTCCGGATCGGAGAGGATGTCCACGGTCAGGAAACCCTCCGGCGGCGGTCCCCAGTAGATGGCTTGGCGGAGGGGCCCCGTACCTGACTCCGGACAGTCTTCCGGACCGACGCCGGTGATTTCCCCTACTCCCTCCTCGATTCGTATTCCCATCATATCGCTCCCCATCTCGGACCGGATGGCCAGCCGGAGGTGGCGCAGGCCTGCCTCCAGGCGCTCTTCCAGGAGCCAGATTCCGGGAGGCGTCAGGTGGGTATCGGGCCCGGCTCCCGCCACCACGTATCGTTCTTCCTCTGGGAGAAGCAGGATCCCCGGGGAGACTGGCCGGATCATCTCCTCCAACACCCAGGATCGGGCCCATGACTCCCCTGGCCCAGGAACGGTGAGCCAGCGACCGGACACGCGCCGCGGGGGGAGAGCCTTCGGAGGCGTCTCCGACGCGGATCCGTCGGACCCGTTCACCTCGGGAGAGAGGTCGAGGGGTGGGAGTGTGTCGTCCACGAGGTAGACGAGGCTGGAGAAAGTAGGGTGCCTTTCGGGGCCCCGGATGGCCGGGAGGGTGAAGACGAACGAGACTCCCGCCACCAGGACCCCGAGAGCCGGGACCCGCCAGCGGCGCGGGCGCTGGAGCCAATCCGCGGAAGGGAGAAGCAGCAGGAATCCAGTGGCCATGGCTCCGCCCACCAGGGGCGCCCCCCTGAAGGTGGAGATGGCCGCCATCGCCTCCAGGTTTGGGACCAGGACCAGGAGAATCCCTCCCGAAGCCAGCATCACGAGCGTCCACACCCACCTCCCCCGAGCTCGCCTGGCTCCCAATCCAGCCATCAGTCCAGCGGTCAGAAGAGCTAGGCCAGTGGCCAGATGGAGGCCCATGGCGCCGGATGGGTGCCGGAAACCCGCCCAGGCGCCTGCAAGGACGGGCAGGACCATGGCACCCACCATGAGTTCCCCTGCCCGGAAGTGAAGCCGGGCCAGGCCGTAGGCTCCGGTCACGAGGGCCACCTCCAGAACCGTCAGGACAAGGAACTGGGTCCCATCGTCGAAGAACGCGCTCTCCAGGAGGCCGTACTCCGGATGGAGCCGGCGGCCCACCTCCAGAAGGCACCACCCGATCCCAACGCCGGCCGCTGCCACCCCGAGTCCCAACAGGGCCCCCACCCCCACTCCGGCGTAGGATCCCCCTCTGAATCGGAGGAGGGCGCCGGCGACGACCCAGAGGCCCATGAGAAGGAGAGAGGTGAAGGCGGCCCAGTCAATGCCCTGGTACACCAGGCCGATCATGGGGAAGGAGAGGTAGCCGAGCTCGGTGTCGCCTTCGGCGAAAACGGTCGCCAGGTCCGCATTGCCGAAGTGCCGGGCCATGGCGAGGAGCTGAAGACCGTGGTGCTCCAGGGTCCGTTCACTGACTCTTTCCGCTCGGTCGTCGGGTTGATGGTAGGCGTCCCGCCCACCCAGGGCGGTGAGGCTCAGCCCGGGGATCCCCCGCTCCCGGAAGGGGATCAAGTCCGCTCCGTAGGCTTCGGGAGGGGCCATCTCCCTCCAGAGGGAGGAGGCGACAGGGTGGGGATTGGAGGCTGCCACGCCTCGGATCAGCCCGGCGTTCTCCTTCGGGTTCTCGAAGGCGAACGCGGGCCCGGAGACACCCTGCATGTCCACGGACATGACAATGGCGACGTCGGCCATCCATGGGTGGCCCTCGGTGAATGCCCGCAGGCCCGCGAGGCCCCGGGCGGACCCGTCGGAGAGGAGGACAATGAGATCGTTCCGGAGGGGTTCTCCCGCGAGGATTGCCCGGAGGGTCTCCAGGATGGTCGCCACCCCCACCCCGGCTTCCCCGGCTCCGGGGGAGAGGGGCACGGCGTCAAAATGGGCGGTGAGAAGCACCGCGCCGGTGGACTCCGAGCCGGGGATTCGGGCCAAGATGTTCCGTGTGGCCACCGCCTCGACGGTGTTGGGCCCTGGAGAAAGGGTCGTGGCGTCTTGGAGCTGGGGGTCCAGCCCCATGGAGCCGAGTTTCTCCACCAGGTAGTCCCGCACCCTGGCGTGTTCCTGCGACGCCGGGGGGTGGGGCTTCCGGGCGATCTCCACCAGCTGGGACATGGCCCTGGCGGAGGAGAAGAGGGTGTCGGGGCGGTTTGCGGGCACGGGGGAGGGAAGGTGGCGATTCGCGCTTGCGGCCCAGCCCATCACGGCAAGGACTGCCAGTGTCCAGAGCCACATCCAGTGGGAGGGGTCCCTGGGTGTGGAAGGCCCCACCTGGGCCCTTTCCGGAGCGCTCTCCCGGAACACCCCCTCAGCCTCCTGACGGGTTTTGAAACCCAGAGCCTTGAGCTCGTCTTCACTCAGGCCGAAACCGCCCAACTCCATGCGCCCGACTCCCCAGATCCGGATACAGGGATTCTCTCTCCCCCTATCTGAAAGCTATCGTCGGGCGGTGGATTCGGGGGAAGAAAATCCGTTGGGGGTCGGTGGGGCTCCTTGTGGCCCCGGCAGCCCGGCTTAGCTTTCCGGCATGGCTCCTTCGACACCCTCCCCTGTGCTCCTTCGACCTGTCGATACCCCGCTGGGCCCCATGTTGGGCGGCGCTACCGAGGCCGGCGTGTGCCTCTGCGAGTTCGCCGACAGGGGAGGAGAGGAGCGCATCCTGGCTCGCCTGGAGAAGAGGTTCGGCCATCCGGTCCATCCCCCGGCCCCAGGGACGGGCGATGGGGCTCAGCGCCGTCCTCCACACGGCGCCCATCTGGACCGCCTCCAGAGGCAGCTCCAGGCGTACTTCCGGGGGGATCTGCGGGAGTTCGACCTTCCGCTGGACCTGGCCGGGACGCCGTGGCAGAGGAAGGTCTGGTCGGCCCTCCTGGAGATCCCGTACGGCTCTACCACGAGCTACGGTGCGCTGGCTGGACGCCTCGGAAAGCCGGGTGGCAGCCGAGCGGTGGGACGGGCGAACGGGGAGAACTACGTGGCCATCGTGGTGCCCTGCCACCGGGTCGTCCAGGCCGACGGCGGCCTCCGGGGGTATGGGGGCGGGCTTCACCGGAAGCGGTGGCTCCTGGATCTGGAAGCCGGGGTTCGGCAGCTTACCCTCTGAGACCCCACCGGCCCACGGAACCGATCCAGCCCCCTCGGACAACCCTTTACGGGGTCCTACCGTCTGATTACTATATCGGTTACCGATAGTCGGAAGCCGACCTAGTCATCCCGACCGGGAGATGGCCCATGCGCCTGATCGACCTTCTTCTGCGCCTGTATCCCCGGAAGTACCGGGAGAGATACGGACGGGAGATGGAGGCGTTCTTCCTCCAGGAGCGGGAGGCGGGAGAGGGCGGCGCGGGCTACTGGGCCCGACTCTTCACGGACCACGTGCGCGCCTCCGTGGCCGTGCGTCGAGGGAAGGGGGACGGGATGTTCCGGAAAGGGTGGGAAGAGCTGACGGGGGGCCTCCGCTCCCTCAGGCGGTCGCCCTCGTTCGCCCTCTTCGCGGTGTTCACATTGGCGCTGGGAATCGGGGCCACCACGGCGGTCTTCAGCGTCCTGGACCGGGTCGTGTTGAGACCACTGCCGTATCCGGGATCGGAACGCATGGTGCTGGTGGGCATCGATCCACGGCATGATCCCGGGAGCCTCGGGCCCCTGAGCGACCCTCTCACGGCCCGGCTGCAGGGCGATGGAGGGCCGGCGGAGGCAGTCGTAGCGGCCTCCACCGCCGGCGTGGTCTTTCAGGACGGCGGGGATCCCGAGCGCATGGAGATGGAACGGGTGACCCGTGGGTTCTTCGGGTTCTTCGGTGCCTCCCCCGCGGCGGGCCGATTGCTTGACGACGCCGACTATCACGCCGGGGCTCCGAAGGTCGCCGTTCTGGGTCATGGTTTCTGGGCGGATCGGTATGGGAGCGATCCGGGGGTGGTCGGCCGGTCGATTCGGCTGGATGAGGAGGTGTTCATCGTGGTCGGGGTTCTCGGGAGGCACTTCGTTCCCCCGCCGGAGATCGTCGGGAGTCGTGATGTCTGGATCGCCCAGCCCGTGAGCCTCGGTGGGTACAAGGGCTCATTCTACCTGTCGGGAGTCGCCCGTCTCCGACCGGGCGCCACCGCCGGGGACCTGGACGCCTATGTCGACCGGGTGGTGGAGGAGATCCACGACGGAGGGGGTCCCAACTTCCTCGTGGGTGGGGCGGTGGCGAGCTACCGGGACACGGTGGTGGGGCCCGTCCGGGGCACTCTGGACCGGATGATGGCCGCCGTGATGATCCTCCTGCTCATCGCCTGCGTCAACGTCTCGAGCCTGCTTCTCACCCGAGGCACCCAGCGGAGACGTGAGCTCGCCGTGCGGTCCGCCCTCGGTGCCGGGCGGGGCCGCCTGGTCCGTCAACTTCTGGGGGAGAGTGCCATCCTGGCCGCGGCCGCAGGGGTCCTGGGCAGCGCCCTGGCGTGGGGGGCCGTGGAGCTCTTCCGGAGGCATGCGCCTCCGGGCCTTCCTCGTCTGGAGGAGGTGGCCGTGGATGTGCGAGGACTCGTCTTCTCCCTCCTCGTGGCCGTCGCCACCGTCCTGATCTTCGGGCTCCTCCCCGCACTTCGCAGCACCGGGGAGCGGGGGACGGGGGCTTCGGCCCTCACCCGCAGGGCCACTCCTGGGCGCCCGGAAGGGCGCCTTCGCGCCACTCTCATCGGCTTGGAGACGGCATTGGCTGTGGTCCTGGCCGTTGGCTCGGCGCTCCTCGCCCACGACCTGGCCCGCCTCTCCCGCGAGGACCCCGGCTTTCGCCCGGAGGGACTCGTGGCCATGCGGCTGAACCTCGAGCCGCGATTCCAGCGAGAGGAGTGGGCGGGTGTGTGGGAACGGCTCCTGGAGGGGGCTCGAGGCCTCCCGGGTGTCGTGGGAGCGTCGATCGCGACCCAGGCACCGTACACCGGGAGCCGGGTGGCGTCGACCTTCAGGCCCGAAGGATCGGAGAACGGGGACGGCGAGATCCTGGTCACCGTGATGGTGGCCGGCGACTACCTGGAATCCCTGGGCACAAACCTGGATCAGGGTCGAGCCTTCACCGACGCCGACGACGGTAGCGTTCCGGTGGCTCTGGTGAACGAGGCGTTCGTCCACCGCTACTGGCCCGGGGAGGACGGCGTGGGCAGACACGTCCAGTCCGGGGGGGAAGGGGTGGACGATGAGCCGAACTACGAAGTCGTCGGCGTGGTGGGCGATGTCCGCACCAACGCCGGAAGAGAGCCACCGCCCCAGATCCTCCTCCCCCTGAGGGAATCACCCTGGCGGGACATGGAGGTTCTGGTGCGGTTCGAAGGCGATGTCGCTCCCCTGGTCGCCGCCCTCCGGGCCATGGTCCGCCGGCTGGACCCTGGCCTGCCGGTGACCCGGATCGCCACCGTGGAGAGCCTCGCGTCCGAGAGCCTCTCGCGCCCGCGGTTCTACACGACGCTCTTCGGAGGATTCGCGGTGGTGGCGCTGATTCTGGCGCTGGTGGGGGTCTACGGCACGACCTCGTTCGCGACCCGGACCCGGGTGCGGGAGATCGGGATCCGACTCGCGTTGGGAGCCCGTCGGAGGCGGGTGGTGGGAAGGACCGTGGCCCGGACCGGTGGGGTGATCGCCGCGGGTGTGGGCCTCGGTCTCGCCGCGGCGTTCGTCGGAGCCCGGGGGATGGTTGACGTGCTCGTATACGTGACCCCCCGGGATTGGGCCGCCTACCTGTCGGTGGCCGTGCTGGTGATGTCGGCAGGGATCCTGGCGGCCTGGGTCCCGGCGGGACGGGCAGGCAGGGTGGACCCCGCGAACACTCTCAGGGAGGAATGATGACGACTCGCACCCTCCAGATCCTCCTGGCCCTGGCGGAGGGTCCGCTACACGGGTACGGGATCAAGCAGCGCGTGGAGGAGAGGACCGGCGGCGAGGTTCGGCTCGGGTCGGGCACCCTCTACGAGGCCGTCCACCGTATGCTGGAAGGAGGCGTCCTGGAGGAGGTGGCCCCTCCCGCCGAGGAGCCTTCCTCCGGCGGTCCCCCTCGACGGTACTACGCGCTCACGGAAATGGGGCGCACGGACCTCAAGGAGGAGCTCCGTCGCATGGAGGCCGTGGTGGAGTATGCCCGGGGGCGGGACCTCCTGGCCGACACCTGACAGGGCCCGTCGCACTCGGACCGGGTCCCCACCTCCAGGGGACAGCGGAGGTCTGGCGAAGAAGGGCCCTCAGCCTCCGGAACCTCCCTCGGCGTTCAGCGCCCGCACCGGATCGACCCGGGTGGCCCGGGTCGCCGGGAGGAACCCCGCCAGGGCTGCTACGGTTCCCACCAGCGCCGCCACTCCCAGGAAGGTGACCGGGTCGGTGGAGGGCACGCCGAAGAGGAGCCCCTGGAGGAGGCGGCCCAGCATCCACGCCGCCACCAGCCCCAGGGCCATCCCGGTTCCGGCGAGGGCAAGCGTGTCGGAAAGGACCCTACGGCGGAGGTCACCCGGCGAGGCGCCCAGGGCGCTGCGGATCCCGATCTCCCGGGTGCGCTGCCGGACGGAGAAGGAGATGACACCGTAGAGGCCCAGCGCCGCCAGGAAGAGGGCGAAGCCGGCAAACCCCGTCAGCAGGAGGAGGAGGAAGCGCCGGGGAGTGAGGGAGCGGTCCAGGAGATCCTGGATCGCCACCACGTCGGCCACGGGAAGGTTGGGATCCATGGGGCGGAGTGCGTCGCGGACCGCAGCCGCGAGCTGGGCCGGCGTGCCGGTCCCCCGGGCGAGAATATGGGGCATGGCCATGTTCCGGAAGGACTGTTGCCTGGCCGGGAAGAAGATCTCCGGGCCCGGCGTCTGCTCAGGGTGGAGATAGCGGGTGCCCCGGACGACCCCTACCACCTCGTATTCGTTCCGGGACCGATTGAGCCTGTGTCCCAGGGGATCCTCCCCGGGCCACAGGGCCCTGGCCAGCGTCTCGTTGACGAGGACGACGTTCCCAACCGAGGCGTCGTCGTGGGAGGAGAGGTTCCGGCCGGCCACCAGCGTGAGCCCCATCACGTCCAGGTACCCCTCGCTGACGACCCGCACGAAGGGTACCGCCCGGGTCTCGGGATCCTCCGGGAGGGACACGCCCCACCTCCGGTTGAAGGCCGTGGGCAAGACGTCGGTTACGGCGGCGGCCTCCACACCCTGCGCACTCTCCACCCTCCTGAGCATCTCCTCGTAGTAGGCTACGACGGTCTCGGGGTCCGCGGCGTAGTCGCTGTGATCGAGTCGAAGCGCCACAACCCCATCAGGCCGGAATCCCAGGTCTACGTCCAGCACGCGGAGAAAGCTATGTCCCAGGAGCCCGGCCCCCACCAGGAGCACGCAGCAGAGGGCCACCTGTGAGACC
>JASFRP010000102.1:0-8485 GCA_050114895.1 Gemmatimonadota bacterium | reverse complement strand
TGGTGTGGCAACAGAGCCGGTTCAGCTACGTCAACGACGGACGGTTCCAGCTTCACGAGGACTACGATGCCCTCTTCCGGACGCAACCAGAGAACGTCTTCGCGTTGAAGGTGAGCTATTGGCTGGAAGGGTGACGACCTCCCCGGGTAGGGCCGGACGTCCCTGGAGCGCTTCCTTCGAACCCTCCCACCGAGCATCTTTCCCTGGAGCCTGGAGGTGGACGAGACCGGGGAGACATGAACGTCGGGAGAACGAGATGACAGAGGGTAACAGTGGGTCCGATGGGTGCCTCGTATGCGGCAGACCATCGGCGGAGGTTCCTCTCATCGCCTTTCAATACAAGGACTCGGACCTCTGGATCTGTCCGCAGCATCTTCCGGTACTGATTCATGATCCGTCCAAGCTGACGGGACTCCTCCCCGGGGCAGAGAACCTCCGTCCAGCGGACCACCACGACTGATGCCCGGGCCCACCGGATGAGCCCGGGAGAGTCCTCCGGTCCCCGGCCTTCCACCGGGAAGCAGAGGGGAAGGGGGCGGAAGGCGGGGCGTTGAGGAAGCCCCCGTGTCGTCTTTCCCGTACATTTCCCTCCAGACGAACCGAATCTCACAGGAACCCTGCGCCGAGAGGTATCCGATGCGCCTCCCCCGTCTCGCTCTGTCCTGGATCGCAGCTCTTCTTCTCCTTTGCCCCGTGTTCCGTGCAGCGCCACTGGTGGCCCAGGAGCCCGACCCCCTGGAGACTCCCATTCCGGAGGAGACCCTTCTGCTGCTGGCCGACGAGGTCAGCGGACAGGATGCCTTCAACAACATGGTGAAGCTGGCGGGAGCCCCATGGCTCCGAGCCCCGGAGGAGCTCTCGGGAGAATCCAATTTCTACGAGTCCGACGAGCTCTACCGAATGGCCAGGGCCTACGGCATCGAGACCGTCCGCCTGGATCGGTACGACACCCCCGGGAGCTTCGAGTACCCCCTGGAGGGTGAATTCTGGGTAGATGGGCGTCGCCTTGCCCGAATCCCCGCCGATCCGGCCCTGGTTGCCAGCGGGTCCCGGACCGGAGAGGCCGAGGGCCCGCTCATCTACGTGCCCCAGGTCCCCGACGACCAGATCTCCATGCTCCAGGTGGCTATGGCGGCCGCACCCGATCAGTACCAGGGGGCCGTCGCACTCATGTGGACCCATCCTCGCGGGGAGCTCTTCGAAACGCTGGACCGGGCCGGCGTCAGCGCGGTTGTCAGCTTCAGCTCCCGGGAGCGCTATCTGGATCCAAATCAGGTGGTCTACTCCCGGGGGAGTTACGCCGAAGGGGAGAACCTTCGGATGGGAATGACCATATCGTGGCGGCAGTGGTCCGAGCTCCTGGAGGAGGTTCAAAGCGGGGCCCAGCACACTGCCAAGGTCACCGCCGTGGTGGAGGAGTATCCGGACCGGTTCGAGACGGTGTATGCCTGGATCCCCGGGACCGAACCGGACCTTCCGGGAGTCGTCTACACCGGACACCTCTTCGAGGGGTACACCAAGCGGGGAGCCAACGACGATATGGGCGGCCCCGCCATCCAGCTGGAAATCCTCCGGGCCCTGCACGATCTCATTCAGGAAGGGAAGCTCCCCCAACCCCGCAGAACGCTCCACTTCATCTGGCCCAACGAGATCAGCGGCACCTACGAGTTCCTGAAGCGGAACCCGGAGATGCTGGATCGCCTGGCCATCAACATCAACATGGACATGGTGAGCGAGGCCCTCAGGAAGAACAATGGGGTGTTCACCATGAGCGAGACCCCTCCGCAGCTCGCCTCCTTCTATGATGGCCTGGCACACTCCGTTCTGAATTACATCTGGCGGACCAACGACATCGTATACCTCCCGGATTCTCCCCGCGGTCGGCCAGGGGGGCAGTACTTTCCCCGACCACTCTGGGAGAAGAACGGGACCCGGGACGCATTCCGTTTCTTCATCCACGAGGCCACGGGGGGGAGTGATCACATCGTGTTCAACAACCCCTCGGTGGGGGTCCCCGGAATCGAGTTCTTCACCTGGCCCGACCAGTGGTATCACGCCGACAAGGACACTCCGGAGAACGGTGACCCTACCGAGATGCGGAGAGTAGCCTTCCTCGGTGCTGCGACGGGGTGGGCCTCGGCGAACCTGAGCGACGAGATGCTCCCCGGTCTTCTGAAGGCGGTGTCGGACTTCGGCTACGCACGCGTGGCGGATCGGGGGATTCCCCGGGCCCTGGGCCTCCTGGAAGCCGATGGGAGTGGGAGCGGAAACGACGCCGGGCTGGCCCGATCCCTGAACATGGTGGCTGCCGCCGTGAAACGGGAGCAGGACGCCGTCCTGTCCATCCGGGGCATCTATACCGGCACGCCGGCGGCGGAGGAGATGGTCTCCCGGGAGGCGGCCCGTTGGAGGGAGTACGGCGAGTCCCTCAAGGACTTCATCCTGGCCTCCGCGTCCCCCGGGGTCGGCGGCCCCGCGATGGCGCCTGCCCCCACCGAGGAGGACCTGGAGTATGACCGCGTGGTCCCGAGGCTCGCCCCGGGCATCCGAGGCCAGGAGTTCAACCTCGGGCGCTACGGCCCCATGGTGGCCTTCCTGGAGGAGGAGCCCCAGGCGATCCAGGAGCTGGGGCTGAGCCGCAATCAGACCACGCAGATCCTCAACTTCGTGGACGGGGAGCGGTCGGTGTTGGCCATTCGGAACGGGGTTGCAGCCTGGACCGGTGAAGCGCTCTCCACTGGCCAGGTGGCAGACTACCTGGAGATCCTGGAAGAGGTGGGCTGGGTGGAGTTGGAACGCGTGCCCAGACAGGATCTCCAGGACCGGAGAGACCCGGTAGCTACTTTCTCCATCGTGGGGTTCGACCCGGCCACCGGCGAGATCGGTGTGGCCGTCCAGTCCAGGGTGTTCTCCGTGGGTAACGGCGTCATCTGGGGAGAGGCCGGGGTCGGGGTGGTAGCGACCCAGGCCTGGGTAGACGTCAGCTACGGGCCCAAAGGAATCGAGCTCCTCCGCCAGGGGCTTTCCCCTCAGGAGGCAGTGGACCGGATCCTGGAGGAGGATCCCGATCCGTTGGGTGAGCGTTGGCCCAAGGAGGGTCGGCAGTTCTCGGTGATGGACGCCCGGGGGAATGTGGCCACCTATACCGGGCCCCTGGCCAGCGAATGGGCTGGCCACCGCATCGGGGACTACTGCTCCGCCCAGGGGAATATCCTGGCGGGGCCTGCCGTCGTGGACGGCATGGTGAAGGCTTTCCAGGAGACCCCGGGACATCTCTCCTACAGGCTCCTGGCGGCTCTGGAGGCCGGGCAAGCTGCGGGTGGAGACACCAGGGGAATGCAGTCCGCGGCTATGCTCATCGTGAAGGAGGACGGCGGTGTGTGGCTCAACAACGATGTGGTCCTTCGGTTGCAGGTGGACGACGCTCCGGAGCCCATCGCCGAGCTCCGACGCCTGGTGGATATTGCCGCCCAACAAAGGAGCCGCCGCTGAAGCGGCCGGGAGGATCAAGATGACCCCGGGGTCCACATTCGGATTGGCGCTGGGAGGGGGCGCCGTCCTGGGCGCCGCTCACATCGGCGTCCTGCAGGCCTTGGACGAAGCAGGTGTGGAGATCACACACCTGTCCGGAACCAGCATGGGAGCCCTGGTGGCGTCCCTCTACGCCTGCGGCCTCTCCGGCAAGGAGATCGAGTCCGTGGCCGGGGAGCTGAGGTGGCCCGATATCACCGGGTTCGTCCCCTCGAAGCTGGGCCTTCTCTCCATGGATCGCATGGAGGCCACCCTCCGTCGTTACCTTGGAGACGTCCGGATGGAAGATCTCCGTGCCCCTCTGGCTCTGATTTCTGCAGACATCGCAACCGGTGAGAAGGTGGTCCTCCGGGAGGGGGATCTGGCGACGGCAGCCACCGCCAGCGCCTGTGTTCCCGGCCTCTTCATCCCCGTGGAAAGGGAGGGGCGGCTACTGGTGGATGGAGGGGTTCTGGAGAACCTCCCCGTCTCGCCACTGAGGGATTGGGGTGTGGAGAGGATCGTGGCGGTGGACGTCCACATGGGACGCCGCTTCCACCGGCCCCGGAACCTTCAGGAGCTCCTCTCCAATGCCCTGGACATGGCCCTGGCCCACCAGGCCCGGGAGAGGGCCAGAGATGTGGATATCCTCATCACTCCAGACACCACCTCTTGGAGCAGAAGTCAGATGGAGGACATTCCCGCCCTGGTGAGGGAGGGGTACCGGGTCGCTCGCGAGGAGCTGGGCTCTTGAGGACAGCGCGGAAGGGTCCGCCGGATCGATTCGCCCTCCCGGAGGGATGGGGTTATTTTCAGCTTCGAACTATTGCCGGAGTATCCGGACGGGTCATGAGACCCGTCCAAGCCGTTGGGCCCTTTTCCGCACAGGAGAGCAGGCGCCCGCAGATGTTCGCCAAGCACCCGCCCCGCCGAATCCGGTAGCAGGCTGAGGCCTCCCGGCATCGAGGCGAGGCAGACAACTCGATCCCGGAGGTACGCCATGCGACCCCCCAACCAGCGGGGAGGCGGAGCCGGTCGGTTCCGCCCCATCACCGCCCGAAACCTGGAAAAGGCCCCATTCTGGCACTCCCTGGACTCGGAGATCCGGGAAGCCATCAGCGTCGTGTCCCGGATCCTTCCGTTTCGGTCGAACGACTATGTGGTGGAGGAGCTCATCGACTGGGAGCAGGTTCCGGAGGACCCCATCTTCCAGCTCACCTTTCCGCAGAGGGGCATGCTGCACCCTGAGGTTTTCCGGAGGGTCCGAGGGCACCTCCGGCGGGGAGAGGGGGAAGCGCTGCAGGCGACGGTCCGGGAAGTCCGCTTGTCCCTGAACCCCCATCCGGCCGGACAGCTCACGCACAACGTCCCCATGCTGGACGGGAAGCCACTCCCGGGTCTCCAGCACAAGTACGACGAGACCGTCCTCTTCTTCCCCTCCCAGGGGCAAACCTGCCATGCATATTGCTCCTACTGCTTCCGCTGGGCCCAGTTCGTGGACCTGCCGGAGATGCAGTTCGAGGCCAGGGAATCGGAGGACCTCACCGCGTATCTCCGGGCACACCCCGAGGTCAGCGACGTCCTCGTCACAGGGGGTGATCCCCTCATCATGAAGACGAAGGTCCTGGCGCGATACATCGAGCCCCTTCTTTCCCCGGATCTGGATCACGTCCGGAACATCCGCATCGGAACCAAGTCTCTGGCCTACTGGCCCCACCGGTTCGTCACCGATCCCGACTCCGACGAGCTCCTCCGGCTCCTGGAGAGAGTGGTGGCCGCCGGGCGTCACATGTCCATCATGGGTCACTACAGTCACCCGATGGAGCTCTCGACCCCTGTTGCACGGGAGGCGGTCAGGCGGATCCGGAGCACCGGTGCCGAGGTCCGGGCGCAGGCTCCCTGCATCCGCCACGTGAACGACGACCCCGACGTGTGGGCGACGTTGTGGCGGGATGCCGTGAGCCTCGGCATCGTGCCGTATTACATGTTCGTGGAACGGGATACGGGAGCCCGGAACTATTTCGAGGTACCGCTGGTCCGGGTCTACGAGATCTTCAGAGATGCGTATCGCCAGGTATCGGGTCTCGCCCGGACCGTCAGGGGCCCATCCATGTCCGCCTTCCCTGGAAAGGTCCGAATCCTGGGGATCAGCGAGATCCGGGGGGAGAAGGTCTTCGTATTGGACATGCTTCAGGGACGAAAGAGCGAGTGGGTGCGGCGGCCCTTTTTCGCCAAATTCGATCCACGGGCCACCTGGCTGGACCAGTTGCGTCCGGCTTTCCGGGAGAGGTTCTTCTTCCAGGCGGAGCCGGGGGCACTGGATGGGTTCAGCGCGGCCTGAGACTGTGCCCCGGCAGAGATGGGATAGCGTGGGTGTCTGGAGGTCAGGTCACCGGTAGGGGCGGACCGGAACCCGCGGGTGAGGGTACGAGGGAACGCCCTGTTCTCCGAACCCCTTGATCTCATGGACTTTCTCCAGACCACATTCCTCGGAAACGATCTCGAGAAGTGGGCCCTCTCACTGGGCCTCACCATCGTCTCTTTCCTGGTGCTCCGTCTGGCCACCAGGGTAGTCCTGGCCAGAATCGCGCGTTTGGCAGCGAAAACGGAGACCGAGTGGGACGACATCATCGACGCGGCCCTCAACCGCACCAAGGGCCTCATTCTCCTCCTCTTCGCCTTCTACATCGGCGCCAGTCCTCTCTCCCTCCCCCCCCGCGTGAGGAGTGTCCTCACGAGTGTGGCCACCATCGCCCTGTTCTTCCAGGTGGGGTTCTGGTTGAGTGGAGGGATCGCCCGGTGGATCAAGGCCTATCGGGATCGACGGGCTGCGGAGGACGCCGCCGGCGTGATGTCCATGAAGGTGCTCTCCATTTTCGCACGTTTGGGGCTCTGGTCCCTGGTGCTGCTGCTTTCACTGGACAACGTGGGGATCGACGTCACGGCGTTGGTTGCAGGCCTGGGGATCGGGGGCGTGGCCGTGGCCCTGGCGGCTCAAAACATTCTCGGGGATCTCTTCGCCTCCCTGTCCATCGTCCTGGACAAGCCCTTTGTTCTGGGGGATTTCCTCATCGTGGGAGACCACCTTGGCGCCGTCGAAGAGATCGGGCTGAAGACCACGAGGGTCCGAAGCCTCTCCGGAGAACAGCTCGTGTTCTCCAATGCGGATCTCTTGAGCAGTCGGATCCGGAACTACGGACGGATGTTCGAGCGTCGGGTCGCGTTCAAGATCGGAGTGACCTATCAGACGCCTCGCGAGGCACTGAAGAAGATCCCCGTGATCCTCCGAGAGGCCGTGGAGGACCTCGGGGACCAGGTTCGGTTCGATCGTGCCCATTTTCAGGCGTACGGCGACTTCGCCCTCACCTTCGAGATCGTCTACTACGTTCTGGGGCCCGACTATAACATCTACATGGACTGCCAGCAGGCCATCAACCTCACCATCCATCAACGGTTCGAGGAGGAGGGCATCGAGTTCGCCTATCCCACCCAAACCCTCTTCGTCGTGAAAGACTCCGCGGGAGAGGTGGATCGGGGCGTAAGTGCCCGGGGATGAGGCCAGGGTGGGAGCCCTGACTCCGGCGTTACCCGCTCACATATCTCCCCGTGCGATCCCGATGACCCCGCAGGCGACTCTCGCCCCGGCATTTCCCGTGGGCTGGGAGGTGAGGTCGTCGGCGCCGGCGTGGACGATGACCCCGCGTCCGAGGATGGAATGCGGCCCCGAGAAGGAGAGGAAGGTGTCGGTCCACTCCAGGTGCGCCATCCCCATCTCGTCCGCCGAGATGTTTCCCAGGTCTCCCACGTGGCGCTCCGTATCGGTGGGGGCACCGTGTGGCTGGTCGTCGGGGTTGAAGTGACCCCCGGCAGACGTCCCATCGGGAGCGGAGCAGTCCCCGTACTCGTGGACGTGGAATCCGTGGTCTCCGGGCGAGAGTCCTTCCATGTCCACGATGACCCGGATGCCCATCCCGGAGTCGACGAAGTGGGCGATCCCGGAAGCCTCGCTGCCTTCCGTGGGGTGCAGCACGGCTACGGCTTCGGTCACGGGCTCCATCTGCTCTGCGGCCGTGGGTGCGTTCAGGGCGCCCTCGTTCTCTGCCGTCTCTCCCGATGGGGCGCAGCCGAAGGCGCCGGCCATCATGGTCCATGTGGCTATCTGGAGCGTCAGGGTTCTGATTCTCATGCGTGGTCTTCCTCCCGGTGTGTAACCTCTCGCGTTTGCAGTTGAGTGGCGGCGGGACATTGCCGCCGTTTCCGGGTACACCTCGACACGTGTTTCGATCATTCAACGGCACTCAGGCGACCCGACCTCTTCTCGAGGGTCCGGAAGAAGGAGAGCAATGACGGAATCAGGACACCGTGTTTCCTCCCGCTCCGAGAGAGAAGGCGGGGGCTTGTCACCAGGGCGGGAGATCCCCGCAGGCCCTCCCCGGAGTGTCTCGAACCTCAGCCTGACCGACGACGATCTCTACTGGTTCGGGGAGGGGAACCACTATCGGCTCTACCAGAAGATGGGAGCCCACCCGGACCGGGACGGGGAAGTGGATGGGGTTCGTTTCGCCGTGTGGGCTCCGGAGGCCCGGAGCGTCCACGTCATGGGCGACTTCAACGGGTGGAGCAAGGGAGATCATCCCCTCGCGCCCCGGGGCGTATCGGGCATCTGGACGGGTTTCATTCCCGGGGTGGGCAGGGGAGAGTCCTACAAATACCATATCCACTCCAATCTCCGGGACTACCGTGTGGACAAGGCGGACCCCTTCGCCTTCTTCTCCCGAACGGCGCCGGAGAACACCTCCGTCGTCTGGAAGCTCGACTACGAGTGGAAGGACCGGGAGTGGATGGAAAGGCGAGCCGAGATTCGGCCGGCGGTGGCTCCCGTCTCGGTCTATGAGGTTCACCTCGGCTCATGGCGCCGCTCCCCGGATGATCCCCAAGGGTTCCTCTCGTATCGGGATCTCGCTCCGGTCCTTGC
>JASFRP010000101.1:0-8518 GCA_050114895.1 Gemmatimonadota bacterium | reverse complement strand
CAGGCTAGCGTTCGTGCCCTCCCTCGCCTCCTCAGAGATCTTCCTGAACCGGTCTTTGCGTGACGGCATCGTTCCTCCGATCATCCGGGTCCGGTGGACCCTATGAGGGCTCTCATCCTCTCGATGGCCTCCTCGGCCGATCGGCCGCTCCTGGCCGCCGCCGCCAGCTCCTCGCTCAACCACACGGCCTGCTCCAGGGCGTCGTCCCTGACCTGCCTCATCCCCATGGCCTCCAGGACCTCGTCCTGGGATCGGGTCACGTCCTTTGCCGATGCAAGGTACGCCGTCAGCTGGGCCTGGGCCTGCTGCAGCTGACCATAGGAATCCGCGAGACGGTCGAGGACCTCCTGCTCCTGGAGGTAGAGGGGCTCCAGGAGCTCGCTCCGCTGGGACTCGATCTCGTCCAGGGCCACCTCGGCGAAATCCAGCATGATCTGCCCCCGCTCGGCGTCACCCACGACCCGGCTCACGGCTTCGACGATGAGGGGAGTCCGTACCTCCCCCACCCCCGAAATTGCCATGATCTCCTCCCGGAGACGCTCCAGCTGCTCCTCGTTGAACACCTCGTCGGGCGTGGTGAGAAGATCCATGACCTCGCTCTCCGCCACGAAACGGTCCAGGTATTCCGGCACCCACCGGTCCCGGAGGAACATCTCCACCACGTCCCTGGAGCCGGCGTAGTAGTGCCGCACGAAAGCCTCGTGGGAGGCCCGGTGCTCGGCGATCTGGGTCCCTACGAGCCTGGAGAGGACCACGGCCTCCTGGGGAACCGAGGCGCAGGACATCGCGAGGACAGAAAGGATGACCAGGATGGCCGGAAGGATCAGGGAAGCGGCCGGGAGCCGCGGTCTGGCACGAGGCCATGGGAAGGGAGGGGCAGGCCCCCCCGTGCTGAAAGGAGTGTGCACACTCATCTCTCCTCCTCACCGGTGGCAGCAGGGCTCGGGGGGGCTGGATTGTGGCGCTTAGGGTGCGGCCGAGGAAGCGGGGGCGCAAGGGCCGGGGCGAGGACGCAAGGGCCGGGGCTCACCCTCTGGCACGAAGAAGTTCTTCGAACCTCGGGTGGCCTCGGAGGCACTGCCTTCGAGCCTGCCCCCTGGTACCCCCGGAGGCCCGACCCCATACTGGGACGAGACGGGACCGAGCCGAAGGGAGGGAGCCGGAATGAGTGCCTCAGGTGCTGGGGGGAACGCCCCGAGCAGGGCAGGTATCGCCACGGGAGATGCCAGGAACACAGGGAGGGATAGAGAGAGCCCCGGGAAAGAGGCCGTCGGCGGCCTTCTTCTCCCCCTCGCAGCGCTCCTGATCGTGAGCCCGATCCTCTCTTCCTGCGCACCCGACGCCTCCGGGGGCCCGCCGGTCACCTTCCGGGACAGCGCCGGGGTGGCCATCGCCGAGAACGGTCTTCTCGGCCCCGATGAGGCCACCGGTTGGGCGATTTCAGGTGAACCCGTTCTCTCCATCGGAGCCGTGGAGGGAGCGGAGGCTCTCCAGCTCTACGGCGTCTCCGGAGCCCACCGCCTCGCCGACGGGAGGATCGGGTTGGTGAACGGTGGGAGCCGGGAGGTGCGCTTCTATTCTCCTGAGGGGGAGCCACTGGCGAGCTATGGCCGGCGGGGCGGAGGCCCGGAGGAGTTCCAGGCCCCGATCCTCGGGGGAGCCCTGGGGGATACTCTCATCGTGGTGGACCGGGCCCTCCACCGTTTCGCCTTCGTCCACCCCGAGGGGGGGTTCGTGGGGCTCAACCGGGTGTCCGACGACGTCGGGGGGTACCTGAACCCCGTGGGGATGTTGGCCGGCGGCCAGATCGTCTTCGGCGGAGCCTTCGACATGCGGCGAATCGGAGAGATCCACGACGGGAGGAACCGGGCCCACACCTTCTACCGGTCCTCCAACCCCGACGGCTCCCTGGCCACCGACTTCGGGGACCAGCCCGGCGCCGAGTTCTTCATCCGGAGCCTGGAGGAGATGGGACGGGACGCCCAGCCCGCCCTCCTTCCTTTCGGGAAGATTCCCCTGGCCGCCGCGACACCGACCCACTTCTTCTTCAGTTCCCAGGAGAGGTGGGAGATCCAGGTCTACGCCCCCTCGGGGGAGCTGGTGCGCCTCATCCGCCAGGAGTGGGAGCCCATCGCGGTCACGGAAGAGGACGGAGCCCGGTACGTCGACAACGTGGTGGCGGAGGTCGGGGACCCGAACCAGGAGGCGGCCATCCGGGAGCATTTCTCGGGACTTCCCCTCCCGGAGCACTTCCCCCCCATCGGATCCCTCCTGGGGGATCTGGACGGCAACCTGTGGATCCAGGATTTTCAGCGCCCAGGGGCCGAGAACCGGGCCTGGAGCATCTATGACACCCTCGGAGCCCGGGTGGGGCGCCTCACTCTTCCGGACAATTTCGATCCGTGGGAGATCGGGGAGGACTACGTCCTGGGGATCGGCTGGGACGAGATGCACGTGGAATACCTCCGGGTCTACCGGCTCACGCGGCCATCACAGGAGTGACATTCATGCCGATTGCGCGACGGGAGTTCCTCAAGGGCGCAGCCGCCGCCGGGGTAGGAGCATCTCTGGGAGGGGCGTCTTCCGCGGCTGCCACCCCCACCGGGGGATCCTCCACGCCGGGTGCCCATTCCCCCTCAGGTGCGCCCCTCCCCCAGGAGAGATCCACAGGGAAATCGGTCCACACGGTCCTGGAGCGGGATCCGCCCTTCATCTACGTGGACCCTTGTATGCAGATGTGGCCGGACGCCGATTTTCACCTGGCCCACCGCCACGGGGTCACGGCCTACGCCGTCACCGCCTGGGATCCCCACGCAGACGTCGCCGCCGCCACCGATGGGATCATGTACTGGCACGGGATCGAGCGAGAGCACGCCAACCTCACCGTGGTCCGGACGGTGGCGGACATCCGGAACGCCAAGCGGGAGGGGAAGGCGGGGCTCCTCCTGGCGGCCCAGGACGGAGATTGGGTGGGGTACGAGCTGGGCCGGATCCAGGCGTTCCACCAGATGGGACTCCGGATGATGCTCCTGGCGTACAACGCGACGAACCAGCTGGCCGGTGGTTGCCTGGACGTGACCGACGGGGGGCTGACCCGCCTGGGACGGAGGGTAGTGGAGGAGTGCAACCGGGTAGGGATCTTGCTGGACTTGAGCCACACGGGAAGACGCTCCACCCTGGAGATCCTGGACCTGAGTGCGCATCCTTGCGTCTTCAGCCACTCCAACCCCAGCGCCATCATTCCCAACCCCCGGAACGTCGACGACGAGCAGATCCGGGCCTGCGTCTCCCGCGGAGGCGTCGTCGCCCTGGTGTCGTGGGGGCCCCTGTGCATGCGACCCGGCACCACGCATCGGCCCACCCTGGAGGAGTACTTCCAGCTCCTGGACTACGTAGCGGACATGACGGGGAACCTCGACCACGTGGCCATCTCCACGGACATGTCCATCGGGACCTATCCGGACCACCCCCACGACCCCTTCGGGGGCCCCGTGTACCCGGACATCGCCGCCCAGTACAACCAGCACGTGACGGCGGACTTTCGCTCCCCCTTGCGGCAGGTTGAGGGGTTCGAGGACTACGCTCAGATCGTCCAGGTGGCCGACGCCCTGGCGGCCCGGGGGATCTCGGACACGGACGTGAACAAGATCCTGTCGGGGAATTTCCTCAGGGTCTGCCAGGAGGCCTGGGGAGGCCCCACATGACCCTGACTACTCGTGTCCTCCTGGGCCTGGTCCTGGGCCTTACCCTGGGAATCGTCATCGCCCCCGCGGAGACGGGGCTGGCCGCCACTGCCGTGGCGTGGATCGAGCCCGTCGGGGGGCTCTGGGTCAACGCCATCCGCATGACGGTGATCCCTCTCATCGTCTCCCTCCTCCTGGGGGGCATCACCGCCTCCGGGGCCAGGACCGTGGCGCAGGTCGGGGGAAGGGCGGTGGCCTGGTTCGTGGCCCTGGTGGCCGGAACCACCACGCTTGGGGGGCTGACGGCTCCCCTGCTCTATCGCCTGGTTGGGGCCGAGAACGTGCAGATTCCGGAGCTGGCTTCGGCTTCCGCCATCTCCGAGGTGACGCTTCCCCCCTTCCGGGACTGGTTCGTAGGGCTCCTGCCCCCGAACCCGGTGGGGGCCGCCGCCAACGGGGACATCCTTCCCCTGGTCCTCTTCACCGTGGTCTTCGGGCTGGCCGCCACCCGCATCGAGCCGGCACTCCGCGAGACCGTCACCCGGGGGGCCCGGGCCGTGTCGGAGGCGATTCTGGTGGTAGTGGACTGGATTCTGGCCACGGCGCCAGTGGGGGTTTTCGCCCTCACCTTCGGGCTTGCCGCCCAGACGGGGATCTCCGTGGTGCGGGCCGTGGCGGGGTTCCTCATGGTGGTGGCCATCCTCCTCACCGTGGCCATCCTCGCCCTCTACCCCCTGGTACGAGTGGCCGGAGGAATCCCCATCCGGCGCTTCGCCCGGGCCTGCGCCCCGGCCCAGGCCGTGGGGTTCAGCACCCGATCTTCAATGGCCTCCCTCCCGCCCATGCTGGAGGAGGCCGAGGCGACGCTGGGGTTGGCGGACGAGGTGAGCGGGTTGGTGCTCCCGGCGGCGGTCTCGGTCTTCAAGTACGCGTCTCCCATGACGCGCATCGCCGGCTCCTATTTCATCGCCTCCCTCTTCGGTGTGGAGCTGGGCACCCTGGAGTGGGCCGCCCTGGCCGGGTTCATGGGGCTGTTGAGCTTCTACTCCCCGGGGATTCCCAGCGGGGGGCTCTTCGTCATGGCCCCCATCTACCAGGCCTTCGGCCTCCCCATCGAGGGGATCGGGATCCTCATCGCCCTGGATCTCATCCCCGACATGTACCTCACCGTGGCGAACGTGACGGGAGACATGGCGGTGGCCGCCGTCATCGGGGGGAGGCGGGGAGCCGAACGGGATGCCGGAGCCACTGACGATCCAGGCGGTGAAGCCACGCGTGGGGTTGGAAGCCTACCGGGAGCTGGATAGGGAAGACTCGTCCCACGGAATCAGGATGGCGCCATGATCCGTATCGCCGTCTTTGCCCTGGTCTCCATGCCCATCCTCTGGGTGTCGAGACGATCCCTCCACCACCCGGCATCCCACGGCTTCTTCCGGTTCTTCGCCTTCGAAGCCATCCTCGCGTTGATCCTCCTGAACGCTCCGCGATGGTTCGCCGATCCGTTCGGTGTGCGGCAGCTCGCCTCCTGGTTTCTTCTCAGCCTCTCCCTGCTCTTTGTCGTATGGGGGTTCGCGCTCCTCCGCCGCCTGGGAGGCTTCTCCCCCGCGGCCGAAGCGTCACCCTCCTTCGACTGGGAAAGCACCGGGAGCCTGGTCACGACAGGGATCTATCGCTACATCCGCCACCCCATGTACTCCTCGCTTCTCTTCCTCACCTGGGGAGCCGTCCTGAAATCCTTGACCATGGTCTCCGCGCTCCTGGGTGTTGCCACCTCCCTGGCCCTGACGGCAACGGCAAAGTCCGAGGAAAATGAGAACCTGGCGCGATTCGGTGAGCAGTATCGGGAGTACATGACGCGGACACACCGATTCGATCCGTTCCTCTTTTGAGAAAGGAGCGCATGACGCTCGAAGGTCTCTCGTTTCATAACTGAAACATCAGGCTCGTCCGCCACCAAGATTAACGCTTTACGACGCTCGTTTGACGCTCGTTTGACGCCCGGGCTCCATTCTTGGAACGAGAGGAAGGATGCTGATCCTCATTCCATGAGGGCCCGCCCATGCTGAGATACTTGCGCTCCTCCTCCTCCGGGAACGACCGTCGGATGTCCGAGATGGACACCGCCATCCTCCGAAGCCTGGATCGACTGGTGGGACAGCTCATCCAGAGTACCTGGCAGGACCTCTCCGCCACCATGGGAATCGAGACGGAGCCGCTGGACTTCTCCGGAGTCCACTCGCTGGGAGCCACTCGACTCGTCCCGTATCTCGACCGCCTGGGCGTTATCCTGCTCTTCGGGCCCCTTCCGGAGGTCCGCATCCTTCACCTGGGCGGCTGCCGGACCACCATGCGTGCGCAGCTGAACTCGGCGCTGATCCCCAGCCCCGACTGGAGCTGGGGTTGGCGGGGGGATCCCGAATCCTATCCGGTGCCATCCTTCGCGGCCTGCGTGGCCATGGACGAGAACCTCTTGCTGATTCCGGCGTTGAGGAGCCTCCTGGCGCAGTACCTCGTGCCCCTCCAGTCCGTCCAGGAGGGCCCTGGAAAGCAGACCGGGTTCTCCTGACCCAGCCACGCTACCAGGTTGAGTAGAAGGACTCCACCGCCGGACGGCCGCGCCCGGTTTCCAGCCGCGATCAGATCTGCACCAGCGGTGTACAAGCGAGACACGTACATTTGAGTCCCCTGCTCCCCGGCGGATCTCCCTCCGCCCTCCTTGCTTGGGGCCCGTCCCGGCAGCGGCTGGCGCCGGGGGAAGCCGGTGGAGACGCCCGACGGGAGGAATCCGTCATGCCCTCCGCCCGAGAGACCCTTCAGGCCCTCCTGCACCGCGCCGACATCGGCACCGCCGGCGAACGCCCCCACGACCTCCAGGTCCACGATCACCGCCTCCATGCCCGGGTCCTGGGCCAGGGAGCCCTGGGCCTGGGGGAAGCGTACATGGACGGATGGTGGGATTGCCGTCGGCTGGACCTCCTGGCGGAGAGGCTCCTCCGGGCCGACCTGGAGCGGGAGGTTCGACCCAGTCTCCCGGCGGTGTGGCACCGTCTTCGGGCGAAGCTTCTCAATCTCCAGAGCCGGAGGGGGGCAAGACGGGTCGCGAGGGAACACTACGACGTGGGGAACGATCTCTTCCAGGGCATGCTCGATCCGTACATGCAATACAGCTGTGCCTGCTGGCAAGACGGGGACACCCTGGCCGACGCTCAGGAACGGAAGCTGGAGCTCATCTGCCGGAAGCTCCATCTCGAGCCGGGGATGCGCCTCCTGGACATCGGGTGCGGGTGGGGTGGGCTCGCCCGGTATGCGGCAGAGCGGCACGGGATCTCGGTCCAGGGCATTACCATCAGCCGGGAACAGGCATCCCTGGCCGGGGAAGTGACGCAGGGACTGCCCGTGGATGTCCAGCTCCGGGACTACCGGGAGCTGAAGGGTGAGTTCGACCGGGTGGTGTCGGTGGGGATGTTCGAGCACGTGGGGGAAAAGAACTACCGTCGCTTCTTCTCGGTGGTGCGCCGGTGCCTGGTACCCGACGGTCTGTTCCTCCTTCAGACCATCGGAAAGAACCGACCCAGCGCAGCGGTCAATCGCTGGACCCACCGCTATATCTTCCCCAATGGGCAGCTTCCAAGCCCCTCCCAGATCGCCCGGGCCGCGGAGGGGACCTTCGTGTTGGAGGATTGGGACTCCTTCGGGGAGCAGTACGACCGAACTCTCATGGCCTGGTGGCGGAACTTCGAGCGCGCGTGGCCCCACCTCCGGGACCGGTACGGGGAGCGTTTCTACCGGATGTGGCGCTACTACCTCCTCACCTGCGCCGGGGCCTTCCGTTCCCGTCGCATCCAGCTGTGGCAGCTCGTCTTCAGTCCCGGAGGCGTGGACGGCGGATACGCGGCGGTGCGGTGGGGAGAGGAGGTGGGCAGGGCGTCTACCCGGATCCAGGACCTGGGGCAATCACATGAGCGTCTCGAGGCGGAAGTCCCCGACGACCCGTAGGCGCACCGCATAGGAGACGTCGGATTCGTCCCGCAGGACCCCGTAGATCTTGTTCCCACGGAACTCCGTGGGGATGAACCGTGGCGGCATGGTCACGACACCCAGGAGACGCCCCTCGGAATCGAAGACGTCCCACTCCGAAGCACCAGGGTGGGTGAAATCGGGTTGCCCCTCCTCCAGGAGATCGGCGACCGGGCGGATTCGCTGTACCCAGATGGTTCCCTCGGGCCCGGCTGCAATCCTCCCGAACGCGGGAACGAAATCACCCACGTGAGTGGCGTCCCGCATCATCGCCAGCCAGGAAGGAGTGGCACCCGACTCCACCGCAGCCCGCGCCATGCGGTCCAGGATGGCCGCCTTCTCCTGCTCGCTGATGGGTTGATGAAAGAAGGGCTTCGCGACGATTCTTCTCAGCGCTCCGCCCTCGCGGACCTCGATCCTGTAATCGTCACTCACGCCGCAGACCAGTCCCGTAGAATCCGTGAGATCCCAGGCCATTCCCGGAGCGTAGATCTGCACGCCGGGAGCGGCCAGGGAGGGGTAGGTCAGGAGCGTGTCCAGAACGACGCCGCCGGTGGTCTCCCGAACGATGGCATCCACGGGGGCTTCCGGCTGGAGCTGACCGGGTGATTCCGGATACTGGAACTGTTCGGCGATCACTCCGGACTCCGTGGCCCGGAAGGCCTGGGGGTGCCTCTCGTTCAGCGGGATCCGATACCCGCCGGCGCTGGATCCATCAGGGGAGTATCGGTTGATTCGATAGGCCCGGTTATCCTGGACCAGGAGCGTGTCCCCGGGCCCCATGAGGAGAGCCACGGCGCCCCGCAACTCACCCGGCC
>JASFRP010000100.1:0-8522 GCA_050114895.1 Gemmatimonadota bacterium | reverse complement strand
CAGCCGGTGTCGAAGGAGGAATTCCAGCTGATCAGGAAGATGGGGAGGAGGCGGAAGGATGGCCGGTGAGGGCCGGAGGGGCGCAGGATGGGGACGGGCCGTACTCTTCGAGCCATTTCGACGGAGTAGAGGTTCTCCGTAGCTCTCCTTCCCTCAGCCGGAACCATCGGGCCACCAGAAGAATCTCCGACGCGTCCTCCTGGGTCAGTGACCCCGGCTGGACCTGAGGGCCGGAGAAGACCTCCACTACCCTCCGGGCGGCGCGGGCTCGCTTTTCCCTCCCCCGGGGATGGGGCATCTCCCCCTCCACGAGGCCCTTCCTTATGAGGTAGAGGCGATCGTCTCCTTTGAATCCGGGGATCCTGTACACGAAGGAGAGACTCTCCACCCGACCCCGGAAGGCGACCAGTTCTCGCTGGAGGTCCTCCAGGCGCCCGAGACGGTCTCGGATCATGCCGGCATACTCGTACTCCAGGTCTCGAGCAGCCTGTTCCATCTCTTCCTGGAGCACCAGGAAGGGCTCCCGAGTCCTGCCCTCCAGGAACCGTCGCGCCAGCTCGGCTCGGTCCCGGTATTGGCGGGCGGAACATGCGCCGAAACAGGGCCCCAGACAGGTTCCCGTCTCGGCTCTGAGGCACCGGGGGGGGAGCCCTCGCTGGAAGATCTCCAATTGGTCGTCGAAGAAGATCGGAACCGTGGAGGGGCAATCCCGAAGGCCCAGGATCTGCGCCAGGTCTCTCAATGTCTGCGTGAGGAACCGGGGCCTGGGAAAAGGGCCGAAATAGGTTCCACCGTCCGGGATCACCCGCGTAACCGGAAGGATCCGGGGCGCCGGCTCCCGGGTCACCTTGATGAAAGCGAAGCTCCGTTTCCGCTTGTGCTCCACGTTGTAACGGGGGCGCCACTTCTTGATGAGGCGCATCTCCCGGACGAGGGCGGCGAACTCGTTGGGGACGTACTCCCAGGTGATCCTGCTGGTGTCCCGAATCAGCTTGCCTGCCTTCTCCCCGGGCTCGGCCCTGAAATAGGAAAGCACTCTGCTCCTCACCCGCACGGACTTGCCCACGTAGATGAGCTCGTCCCCTGGGCCCACCATCCGATACACGCCGGGGCGGTCCTCGGCGTGCTGCATCACGTGGGCCTTCAGAGCTGGGTTGGGAACCAATGGATCCTCCGCTTTCGCTTTTCCTTCGGGCCAAGATACGTCGATCCCCCGGAGAGTAGCCAGACTCCCGGTCCCGAGGGTCCATTGCTGTGCCCATCGCCGGGGGCTACTGTCGGGCCATGCCAGGATACTCTCGCTTCCGAGTCATCCGGGATCCTCTCTGGAATAGCATCCGCCTTGATGCCACGGCGGTCCGCATCGTGGATTCCGGGGCCTTTCAGCGCCTCCGCTACATACGGCAGCTCGGGTTGGCTCATCTGGTCTATCCCGGGGCGACCCATACCCGCTTCGACCACGCCCTGGGGGTGTACCACCTGGCGACCACGGCCCTTCGGTTCCTGAGGGAGCGGGACAGCTTGCCGCAGGAGGTCTGGGAGGGGGAGGAGCTGATCCCCTACGCCGCTCTGCTCCACGACATCGGTCATTATGCTTTCTCCCACGCCCTGGAAGAGCTGGAGCCCGACCAGATCCCGGGGAATCACGAGGCGGTGAGTGCCCGCTTCTTCGAGGGGCCCGAGCTGAGGAGGGCCCTCCAGGCTCTGGGACCCGGGGCCGGAGACAGGATATACCGACTCATTCGGGGTTTCGAGGAGATCCCTCTTCGGGGTCTGGTAAGTGGCAGCCTGGACCTGGACAAGATGGAGTACCTCAGGAGGGATGCACGTTTCTGCGGGGTCCCCTATGGAGAAGTGGATGTGGATCGGCTACTCCAGGGGCTGGTGATTCTCGCGGATCCCGAAACCGGGAAGTACGAGGTTGGAGTCCATGAGAAGGCTGTGGCCTCCCTGGAGTCTCTCCTCTTCGCGAAATACCAGATGTTCAGAAATGTCTATTGGCATCACGCAGTGAGGGCTGCCACGGTTCTCTACCGACGGATCGTGGAAGAGGCGGTGGAGTTGGGACTTCTGGCTCCTGACGAACTCGTGGGTCCCACGGACGAGGAGCTCCTCTACGAGATCGGGAGAAGGGCTGAGGGAGCCGACCCCGATAGGACGGAGCGTCTTCGCCGGCGGTGGCTTCCCGCCTTGAGGAACAGGCGGCTGCCCAAGAGAGCCCTCGAGCTGACGGCTGCAGATCTGGGCGAGACGCTTCTGCCCTCCTGGCTGGGGACCGAGTCTCCCGGTAAGAGGGTATTGGAGGGCAGGATCGCGGCGAGTCTAAATCTGGATCCCGGGGAGGTAGTGGTGGATTATCCGGCAAAGGCGGCCATGTTCCAGTTGAACATTCTGCTGGAGCGGAGGAATGGAGAGGTGGCCCGGGTTGGGGCGGTTGGGCTGCCTGGCGTCATCGATCTGCCTCGGGTGACGGCGGAGCTTTATCGGACAGCCAGGGTACTCAGAATTTTCACCCTGGAGAAGCGAAGGGTTGATCGGGGGTTCTTCATCAGGATCCTGGAGGAACATCTGAGATCGATGGCGGAACCTTCTCCCGACGGGGGGGTGTAACACCCCCGGGAACAACCTGGACAACAGCCGACCGAAGTGATAAATTCCAGGGCTTAATACCCAGTGGTCGACAGGGATGTTGTCCGGTGGCCCGCTCCCAAAGCCGGGACGCGGGTCGATGGTCCGAAAGGAATCGAGGAGAGTGGGTCCCAGGACCACTCTCCCGGGAGATATATGATGAGCACGGTAGCTACGCAAACCACGAGCCGGCGGAAGCGAAAGGGGCGGAAGAACCCTCTCGCGGGCTTCTCCGCCACGGTGGAGGAGCAATCCGCTCTGGACCAGTACCTCAGGGACGTCAGCCGACACGAGCTCATCACCCCCGAAAAGGAGAAGGAGCTCGGGGCACTGGCTCAGAAGGGGGACGAAGCGGCGATTCAGGAGTTGGCCCGTGCGAACCTCCGATTCGTCATCAGCGTGGCGAAGAAATACCAGAACAGAGGGGTTTCCCTCACGGATCTGATCCAGGAAGGGAACGTGGGTCTGGTGACCGCTGCGCGTAAGTTCGATCCCGAGCAGGGCGTGAAGTTCATCAGCTACGCTGTCTGGTGGATCCGCCAGGCGATCCTTGCGTCTCTCGCCAATCAGGGCAGGGCTGTGCGAGTTCCTCTGAACCGGGCTTCGGACCTGGCCAGGATCTTCCGGGAGAAGGAACGCCTGAAGCAGGAGCTCAGGCGGGAGCCCACCGCCGAGGAGCTGAGCGAGGCCACGGATCTCACTCCTGAGCTCGTGGAATCCCTCCAGACCCTGAACGCTGCCGAGATCCGACTGGATGCACCCATCGGAGACAGCGAGGACTCCCAGCTTGTGGAGCGATTCATCACCGAGGAGGCCGCCGAGCCCGAGATGGAGGTTGAAGGTCGCCTCCTCAGCGAGGCGATCTCCGAGGCTCTCGAGACCCTGGAGCCACGAGACGCGAAAGTCCTGCGTCTCTACTTCGGACTGGAAGGTGAGCGAGAACACACTCTCGAAGAGATCGGGAACATGCTTGGTGTGACTCGGGAGCGGATTCGCCAGCTGCGGGATCGGGCTTTGCGTCGCCTACGGGAAGGGGACAAGGGGATCGCTCTGGAATCTTTCGCGGCCTGATGCGTCACGCCTCGCCGCCTCCTGGGCGGTCGAGTGATGCCGCCTTCCGCCTCCCCACTGGAGTGGGGCAGCCGGAAGGCGGTTTTCTTTCTCTCTGGGAGGTGCTGGGTGGATCGGGGTAGGGTGCACGGAACCGAGGGAGGCCTGTACCGGGTGCGGCTGGATTCGGGCGAGGAGGTGGAGGCCTCACTCCGGGGCCGACTCCGGCGGGAGGCGCGGACGGGTGACCGTGTGGTGATCGGGGACGAGGTGGACGTGCGCCGGGATTCCGACGGATCCGTGACCATCGAGGGCGTCCACCCCAGGCAGACCGAAGTGGTCCGGAGGGGTCCGGGGGGCCGGCGTCCGAAAGTTGTGGCCGCCAACGTCCAGCGTCTGGTGGTGGTGATGGCGGTGGCTCACCCCGAACCCCGTCAGCCCCTTATCGATCGCCTGCTCGTGGTCGGGGAGGCCAACCGTCTCAAACCCGTGTTGGTCCTGAACAAAGTGGATCTGCGGGAGATGGGCGATCCGGTAGCGGTTGGCTCTCTCCTTCAGCTCTACCGGGAGCTGGGCTATCCCGTGATGTCCACCAGTGTCCAGGCCGGCATAGGGCTGGATCGGATGAAGGACGTCCTCTGCCAGGGGATCTCGGCCCTGGTGGGGCCCTCAGGAGTCGGGAAGTCCAGTCTCTTGAACGCTCTTCAGCCCGGCCTCGGACTACGGATCGGAGATCTGAGCCGGAAGGGCCGCCGGGGACGGCACACCACGGTCAGCGGACGTCTCATCCCGCTGGACTGTGGCGGGCTGGTAGCAGACACACCCGGTTTCTCGGACGTGGGCTTGTGGGGTGTGGAACCCCGGGAGCTGGAGAGGTGCTTCCCCGAGTTCGCTCCCCTCAGGGAGGGGTGTCGTTTCAGGGGGTGTACCCATCTCCACGAGCCGGACTGCGCCGTTCGTGAAGCGCTGGAAGAGGGTGAGATCGATGCCGGTCGGTTTGCCAGCTACCGAGCGCTCCACCGGGAGACTGCGGCAGAGTAGGGGAAGCTCCCGGGGTCCGGCAGACGATGGGCCGGGCCGACGGGTGGGATGAGGGATCGGGACATGCGGGATGCCCCGGGGGCTCCTCAGGGCTCCGAAACGCTGCTCAGAGGTGTGATCTGCGGGGTTCCCGAGACGACGTCCGTCCGGACCGCCAGGGGCCACCGATAGACCGACTCCAGGATCTCTTCCCGGAACACGTCCCTGACGGCGCCTTCCGCCTCTACCCGTCCCTCATTGAGCAAGAGGAGGCGATCGGCGAAACGGGCCGCCAGGTTGATGTGGTGGGTTATGAGAAGGACGGTCATCCCTCCATCGGCGGAGGCTCGAAGAAGTTGGAAGATGGACATCTCGTGCCTGACGTCGAGGCTGGCGGTGGGCTCATCCAGGACCAGCGCTGACGGTTCCTGAGCCAACGCCCGGGCAATCCGGACCCGCTGCAGCTCACCACCGGAGAGAGTCGTCACGTCTCGAGCCACGAGATCGGTGACGTCACACCGGGCCAGTGCAGCTCGAACGGCCTCCCGGTCCCCCTCCCCCTCCCTCCTCAGGGGGCCGAGGTGAGGGTAGCGTCCCATCCCGACGAAGTCCCTCACGGAGATGGGGAAGGCGAGATGCTCTGCTTGGGGGACTGCTCCCACCACCCGGGCGAGCTCTCTCCGGGTCCAATCTCGTGTCTCCCTTCCTCCCACCCTCACGGTTCCCGCCTCCAGGGGGATCAGTCCCAGAAGCGCCCTCATGAGAGTCGATTTTCCGGAGCCGTTGGGTCCGAGGACCGCATACAGCGCGCCTTCCGGGACCTCCATGGACACTCCAGCCAGTGCCTTTGCGCGGGCTCTGCCGTACCGCACGACGAGCTCACTCGTCTGGAAGTTCATGGGGAGAGGCTCCGGCGAAGGAGTACCAGGAAGAGGGGCACCCCCAGGAACGCGGTGATCACCCCGATGGGGACCTCAGAGGGATCGAGGATCAAGCGGGCCACGAGATCCGCGGAAGTGAGGAAGGCCGCACCGGCGAGGAATGATAGGGGGAGGAGGAGCCTCTGGTCGGAGCCCACGATCAGTCGAAGCGCATGGGGTACGATGAGACCCACAAACCCGATGATGCCAGCCACAGCGACTCCTGCGGCGGTGATGAGGGATGCCACGCCGTATGCGGTGCGCTTCACCCGCTCGACGTCGGTCCCCAGATAACCCGCCGTCTCTTCTCCAATGGACAGAAGATTCAGGGAGCGGGCCATCCCCATGAGCACCAGGCCCGAAGGTAGCGTGTAACCCGCCACCAGCAGAACACGGGTCCAGCTCGCTCCGGCCAGGCTCCCCATCATCCAGAGCACAGCGCTCCGGACGGCCTGGGCCTCGGAGATGGAGAGGAGAAGCGCGATGACGGCGGTGAAGAATGAGCCCACGACGACTCCGGCAAGGAGGAGTACCCGGACGTCCAGGCTCCGGTCGGCGGAAGCTGCGACTCGGAAGACCAGGACGATGGCAAGGAGAGCTCCGGCGAAGGCTGCGGCCGGGAGAAGGACGGAGGACACGGTGACGAGACCCAGGGAGAGAACCAGGACGGCTCCGGCCGCGGAACCCCCGGAGATCCCCAGGATGTAGGGCTCGGCCAGAGGATTCCGGAGCAGAGCCTGGAATACCGAGCCCGACAGCGCGAGTCCCCCTCCCACCAGGACTCCCAGAAGGGCCCGGGGAAGCCGGATCTCCAGGAGGATCCGGGTGTGGGTGGGATTCCCGTTTCCCTTCAGAGCCCGGAAGACATCCCCCGTGCCGAGGGACACATGACCCAATCGCACGCTCAGGAAGACCGCGAGGAGAACGGCCACCGCAAGGAGGAGGGACAGGAAACGGCGCTTCACCGGAAGGCCTCGGGGTGGAGGGTCCGGGCGAGCTCCAGAGCCGCCTCCGGGAGGTGCGGTCCCGGGATCTCGACAGCCGGCGAGACCCTTCGGAGGGGAGTACCCGTCCTGGGAAGCGATACGCTTGCCCCCTCGGCGGCGAGGAGGAGATCCATCTCCCTCACCAGAAAGACCTCGGTGTTCACCGGCCCGTACAGCACATCAAGGTCCGAAAAGACATTCTCTCCGCCTGCCACCTCCAGAAGCTCTCCGATGTAGCTCCCGGGACCCGCCACCCAGGGTGGAGTTCCTCCCAAGAGGTAACATACCCGGATCCTGGGGAGCCCACGCACCCGCTCACGGATCTCCTGGAGCGCCAGGTCCATGTGCACCAGGAGGCTATCCGCCTTCTTCTGCCGCCCGC
This sequence comes from Gemmatimonadota bacterium, assembly GCA_050114895.1. GTDB lineage: Bacteria > Gemmatimonadota > Gemmatimonadetes > Longimicrobiales > Gaopeijiaceae > JASFRP01. The sequence goes on along the minus strand of JASFRP010000100.1, from coordinate 1,536 downwards.
TGATGGCTCCCATCTGCCCGATGATGTCACGGATGTCCTGGATTCCATCCGGCTCGATGGCCATGTGCGGAATCCCCATCCGATCCAGGAGGTGCGGAGTAGCCACGTCCGAATCGCCGGCGAAGAGGATGACCAGATCAGGCTCCAGAGCCAGGATGGCCTCGGGGTTGGGGTGAAGGCCGCCCCCCACGGTGGGGAGATGAGCCAGGAACCCGGTGGTATCGAAGTTCGTCCTCCCGACCAGGACGTCAGCGGCACCCAGGCTGAGAAGGGTCTCCGAGGCAGAAGGGACCAGGGAGACGATGCGTCGAGGGAGGGAATCCATTACCACCGCGCGGCCCTGGGCGTCGACGATGCGGAGGGGAAGGCTGTCGGTCCCGACACCTCCTGGGGGCGGCACGGGTGGAGCAGCAGAACTCCTTCCCCCCTCCCGATCAGCGCACCCTGGAGTGAAGAAGAGGACGAAGATCAGGAGGAATCCTGAGAGGCGTCTCACCCCCCACCGCCCTGCGCTTCCGGAGTCCCACAGGGGTCCTGGAAGCTCGTCTGCCACCCGTCCGGGCCACGGTGGATGGCTGCAAACCAGCGACTATCGGCGCCCAGGACCTCCAGGAGAATCTCCTCTTCCCCATCCCTGTCCCAGTCCATCCGCGAAAAGTAGCGGGGCGCCCCCTTCCCCTCGGTATCCACGGGGCGATACCAGGTGTAGGTGAGCTCGAACCGGGGGCCCCTGGGTTCGCCCAGGACGAGCAGTGCGTAGGCGTCGTCCGGGGCCGGGCCCACCTCGAGCTCGTCCTCGTGGACGAACGTCGCCATCACGGAAGGCGCCTCCTCCCCTGGAAGGTCCAGGATCTGCAGGTCCCGCCGGATATCCAGGAGGGAGGGGGGCCAAGGGGCGCCCACGCGGGTCACGGCCTCGGACCCGAGATTCAGGGAGGCCACTCTCTGGTCATACTCGCTGCTCAGGTCCTGGTAGAGGCCGTAGGGGTAGGAGGAACCCGGGGCCCTTTCCATGGCAAGGAATCGCTGCGCGTTGGAGGCATCCGGAAGCAGCAACAGCGGGCCGGAGGCCCGGGGTCTCGGCTGGCAGAAGCTGTCCGCTACCCACTCCCATTCATCCACCACCAGCATTCCCATTCGCACGCCCTGGTGGAAGAGGATGAGCTCTCTCCCCGGCTGAAGGCGGTCCCGGAGCGCTTCGAGGCGGAGCTCCTCTTCCTCCCCATCTCCCGGAATGGGCCTGAGGCCCGCACCGGTGAGCTCGGCCACCGGGACGACTTCCACCCGGTCTCCCGATCGGGTGCCCGCGTAGAGCAGATGGCCGAGAGAGGCGGTGGAGTCGGGGCTGGATCCCGTCCTCGACGCATCTTCTCCCGTCGCAGCCGTATCTGCGGAGGGGCCCTCGAGCCTCAGATAGAACCCTCCCCATGACACGTTGTCGCAACCAGAAGCGGCCATTACAATGCCAACCAGAAAGGGCCAAGGGGGTACTCTTCCGATCATCACTTCCTCATCAATCCCTCTCAGGGGGCGAAG
>JASFRP010000099.1:0-8564 GCA_050114895.1 Gemmatimonadota bacterium | reverse complement strand
GACGGATCCGGAGGAGAGATCCCGAGGGTCCAGCTCCGCCACTTCCGTCAGGGCCTGGAGACCGGGATTCTCGGTTTGGGCCAGGGCCCGGAGACCGTAGCGGACCAGGATACGATTCTCCCCGGTAAGGGGCACCAGGTCCGCCACGGTCGCCATGGCGACCAGGTCCAGGAACGGGTGGAGAGCCTCCTGGGGCAAACCCGTGTCGCTCCCGAGCCCCTGACACAGCTTGAAGGCGACCCCTGCCCCGCAGAGGGCTTTGTTTGGATACGGGCAGTCGAGACGGTTGGGATTCAGCACCGCCGACGCGGCAGGGAGGCGTGCGCCGGGAGTGTGATGGTCAGTGACGATGACAGAGATTCCGGAGGACTCGGCCCGGGAGATCGCCTCGTGGGCCTGGATCCCGCAATCCACGGTGATGAGGAGTGACGCTCCCATCTCCTTCGCGATTGACAATCCCCTGGGGCCGAGATCGTAGCCGTCTTCGAGTCGGTTCGGGATGAAGGCCTCGACTCTCCCCCCGAGCCTCCGGAGCCACCGAAAGAGGAGCGCCGTCCCGGCCATCCCATCCACGTCATAATCCCCGTGGACGAGGATCGTCTCCCCCCGCTGGATTGCCTGGCGAATTCTGGTTACGGCTCGGGGGAGGTCGGTGAGGGTCTCTGGAGGATGGAGTCCGGCCAGAAGGGGGCGAAGAAAAGCCTTGGCCCGTTCAGGATCCTCGAACCCCCGGGCGACCAGGAGTGCGCAGAGTACCCGGGGCAGGCCCAGGCTCTCCTCGAGACCGAGGATCGACTCGGGCCGGAGTGTCAGGGGGCGCTCCAGGCGTGGCGTGGGGGGGGGAGGGAGGCCTCGCGCCCCTTCCTCGGTGGGCACGCTCAGGCCTGCGGGTCGTCGCCGGCGCCCAGGAGCACTCCGCACGACTCACAGGGGATCAGAGCCTTCCCCGAGCGGATCTCGTTCTGAACCTGGAGGGGGATCATCCCGAAGCAATGGCCGCAGGCTCCGTCGGGGGTCAACGTGGCGACGGCCACTGACCGTCCCCCGCCTCGGATCCGCTCGTAACTCTGGAGGTCCCTGCTGGGGACCCGGGCAGCGTAGGACGCCCGCTTCTCCTCCAGGCGCCCCAGCGCTTCCTGGGCTGCCTTCTGCTCCTCCAGGAATCGAGCACGCCTGGGTGCCACTTCGGCCCGGGCGACCTGGAGGGCCTCCTCCTCCTCCCGCAATCGCTCCTCCAGCTTGCGGATCTGGTCCAGAAGGGTGAGGGCCTCCTGTTCCTCTGATTCGAGGGACCGCTGAAGGAGATCGGACTCCGCCTGGACCGCGGCCTCCTCCCGCAGGTTCCGAACGGACTTCAGCCGCTCCTTGAGCATCTTCAGCCTGGTACGCCTGTCGTCCGCCGCTCGCTCCAACCGACGCTCCTCGAGCTTCATCTCCTGGAGACGTCCCTGGAGTGTCGCCACCTCCTGCTCCAAGGCCAGGGCCGGCTCCTCCACCTCCTCCAGGAGGGGTCCGAATTCTGCGATCCGACTCCGGATTCTCTCCAGATCCAGGTCCAGTTCCTGGAGCTCCTTCAGGCTGCCTGATTCTTCGTCCTTCATGAATGCGCCTTTATCAGTGTGGGGGGGAAGAGGGGTCCGACCGATGACGAATCGCCAGTCGCCAGTCCGACCTCAACTCTCTCCTGAGTCGATCGATCTCCTGACTCTCCCGAAGGAGGGCCTCCTGCTTTTCCGGATCCGGCTCGGACCGGAGTGCCACCCGAAGCTCCGCGGCCCTCCGAGCCAGGGGAACCTCCTTCATCTGGCCAAGGCTCTCTTCGAATACCCTCGAGGCCTCGGAGAGTCGCTCCTCGTCACCCAGGAGCTCCTCCATGCGTCTGGCCGCCACGAGATCCATCCCGTCCGGGGGCCGGGTCAGCTCGGGATCTACCACGAGAGCCTGGAAGACGGCACGAAAGGAGGGGTCCTGAAAGTCATCCGGGCCCACTCGCTCGGCGGCCCGGTCCACGTAATCCCGGAACTGAACCAGCAGGAGGAGGAGCTTCCGCTCGGCTCCCAGCGCCGTGGGTCTGGCAGTCTCGGCGACCGGGTGGGTCGGACGGGGCCGGGAACGGAGACCCGGAGCGACCTCCTCCTTCTCCATCTCCCCCTCCAGGGTCTCCCGCCTCACTCCCGTTCGCTCTGCCACTCTGGACACGTAGATGTCCCTGAGGGCCGGGTCCCTGGCAGCTCGCATCGTGGGAAGGAGACGATCCACGGCCTCCCGGATCTTCTCGATGGAAGAGAAATAATCCCGCTCTTCCAGGATCTGCAGCTTCCGGTCCAACACGTCCACCGCGTGGCTCAGGTATTCCCGGATGGCCTGGGGACCCTCCTTGCGGACCACGGTGTCGGGATCTTCCCCGGGTGGGAGTGTGACGACAGCGGGGTGGAGGCCCGCGGCCAGGAGGATGTCGCCGGCCCGGAAGGTGGCCCTCAGGCCGGCCGGATCGCTGTCGAACAGGAGAAAGACGCGGGTGCTGTATCTGGCCAGGAGCCGTGCCTGCTCCTCCGTGACGGAGGTGCCCAGAGGGGCCACCACATTCTCGATTCCAGCCGCGGCCAGGGAGACGGTATCCATGTACCCCTCCACCACCAAGGCTCCCTCATCCCGCCGTATGGCGTTCTTGGCCCATGAGAGGCCGTAGAGGACTTCTCCCTTGTGATAGACCGGGCTCTCCGGAGAGTTCAAGTACTTCGGGACCCCCTTCCCTCCCGTCCCCAGGACTCTCCCTCCGAAGGCCAGAACTTTCCCGGAGCCGGATTCGATTGGGAAGATCACCCTACTCCGAAAACGGTCGTAGGGTTCCTTTCCCTCCTCTCGTTGAATGAGAAGACCCACCTCCAGGAGCACTGCCTCCTCCAGGCCGTGCTTCGCTGCCGCATCTCGAAGTGCCCGCCATTCGTCCGGTGCGTGCCCCAGGCCGAACCGCTCCGCCGTTTCTCGACTGATTCCCCTTCTCTCGAGGTATTCCCGGGCCTCCGTTCCCCGGCTCTCGCCCCAGAGGCCGTCCTGGAAGAACTGCTTCGCGAACGCGTTCGCTTCGTGATACTTGCGGAAGGGATCCTCCCCACCCTGACGGGACACCTCCCGGACCTCCATACCCGAACGCTCTCCCACCATCTTCACCGCATCCACGAAGCTGAGCCCGAGTCGCTTCATCAGGAAGGTGAATACGTCGCCGGACTCGCCACACCCGAAGCACTTGTAGAATCCCTTGGACGGGACCACGAAAAAGCTCGGCGTCCGCTCCTCGTGGAACGGGCACCGGCCCTTGAAGTCCTTCCCCGAGCGCTTCAGTTGAACATGCTCCCCGATGATCTCGACGATGTCGGCTCTACTCCGTACTTCGTCCACCACGTCATCCGGGATCATGGTCGGGCTCCACCCGGGAGAGGCGCACGCTCCGGGCGGCCAATCCCCCAGGACTGTTCCTCCAGGCGAATCATCATTTCAGCTTCACCACCGTGACGCCTGCTCCACCTTCCCCGGGCAGTCCCATTCGGTATTCCAGAACCCGTCGATCCTGGCCAAGAAGCTCTCCCACCCGTTCCCTGAGAGCCCCCGTGCCCTTCCCGTGGATGACCCGTAGCTCCCCCAGCCCTCCCAGCACGGCCTGGTCCACGGCCCGGTCCAGGGCCAGGTCCACCTCAGCGACGCGCATCCCACGCAGGTCTACCTCGGCTTCCGCATGGGCCTCAGGCCCCGTCCAGGTGGACGCGGATGCCTCCGGACCTCGAGCGGGCTTCCGGGGTGCTCCCGGGGAGGTTCCTCTGAAGACGAGGTCCCGGGCGGGGACCTGCAAGCGTGCGCCGGCGGTCTCCACCACAACCCGATCTTCACGCAACTCAACCACTTTCCCCTCAGCCCCCGAATTCGTCAGGGCCACGCGGTCTCCAGGCTGAAGATCCCGGGGCGGCGGAGCGCCGGCCCGCATGGAGCTCCTCTCCCGGTGCCGCTGCGCGGCTTCCTCCACTCTGCGTCGGGCGCGTCGGGCGACCTCCTCCATCTCGTTCTCTTCCCCGCTTTGCGCCTCCCCGACGGCTCTCAACTCCTGGATGGCAGCCTCCACCTCGGACCTGGCCTCCAGGAGGAGCTTGCGGGCCTCCTTCCGGGCGCGGTCGTCCGCCGTCCGCTCCCTCTCTCTGAGCTCCACTTCCCGCTCTCTCAGCCCTGCGGCGAGTTGGTCCGCCCGGGCCTTCTCTTTCGAAAGGGATTCCACGAGGGCGGAAGCCTCCTTCTCCCTCCGTTCCAGGACGGAGAGGAGATCCTCCATCCGTGCCTCGTCGGCGGGGAGGTGTCCCTCAGCCTGATCCAGGAGCTCGGTGGGAAACCCCAACCGCCTGGCGATGGCCAGCCCATAGCTCCGCCCCGGGCGGCCCTTCTGGAGGTGATAGGTAGGCTCGATGCGGTCCGGATCGAACTGGAGCGAAGCGTTGACGACGCCACTACCCGGGGCGTCCAGTCGCTTGAGCGCCCCGAGATGCGAGGTCACCACGGTAAGGGCCCCGCGCTCCACCAACCTCTCGATGATGGCCCTGGAGAGGGCAGCCCCCTCTTGTGGATCCGTTCCCGTACCCATCTCGTCAACGAGGACCAGACACCCGGCGTTCGCCTCCGCGACGATCTCCCGGAGGTTCGAGAGATGAGCCGAATAGGTGGAGAGGTCCTCGGCGATGGACTGCTCGTCTCCGATATCCGCGAAGATGTCGGTGAAGAAGGGTAGGCGTGTCCCCTTCCCCACAGGAGGCACCACGCCGCTCTGGGCCAGCGTCGAGATGAGGCCCAGCGCCTTCAGGAAGACGCTCTTTCCCCCCGTGTTGGGGCCCGAGACCACCAGCGCCCGCTCCCCCGGGCTCAGAAAGAGGTGGAATGGAACGACCTCACCCTTCTCCCGGGCCAGCAGGAGGGGGTGTCTCCCCTCCACGATGTTCAGCTCCTGCCCCCCCGTGGGGATCAGCTCGGGAGCCCTGCCATCCCACGCTTGTGCGGCCCGCGCCCTCGCGAAGAGGGAATCGAAGGCCACCATGGAATCCTGGGAGGCCTCCAGAAGGAGAAGGATCGGACGAAGGCGCTCCGTCTGTTCCCGCAGGATTCGATGGACCTCCCTCGCCTCGTCCCTCTCCAGGGACTTGAGGTCGTTCATCAGCTGCTGGGCCAACGGCGGCTCGACGAAGAGCGTGGTCCCGGTGGAGGACTCGTCCATGACCACGCCGCCCACCTCCCCCCGCCCATCCCGTCTGATGGGGATGACGTATCGGCCCTCTCGGATCGTAACGGAGGCATCCGAGAGGACGATCCTCTCCGGAAGGGTCTTGAGATACCTCTCCAGCGCCTGCACGATCCTGGAATGGGCCCGGCGAAGGCTCCCCCGGATCCGGCGGAGCTCCTTGCTAGCGGAGTCCAGCACGGAGCCTTCCTCGTCGACGATGGCGAAGATCGCCTTTTCCAGGGCCCGGTCCACGTGGAGGCCATCCCTGAGGAAGGCAAGACCGGGAAGAGCGTCCCTGGCTCTGGCCAGCCCTTCGTCCAGATGTCTCCCCGACACCAGGAGCCGGCCGATGGCCAGAAGCTCCGCAGGCTCCAGGACATTCCCTGGAAGTCCCAGCCGTTTCAACCCGTTCCGGGCATCAGGGATGTCGGGAGGTACCCAATCCCGGTTCTGGCCCAGAAAGAGGGCCAGCGCCTCCACTCTCTGAAGCTCCAACTGGGCCTCCGCCAGGTGAGGCACCGGACGGAGAGCCATGACCCGTGCACGCCCGAGTTCGCTCAGGGCTCGCATGGCCACCTGCTCCAGGACCTCCCGGTATTCCAGGACCCTCAGGGCATGGGGGTTCATGCCGCGCGGGCCTCGAAGGCAGACTTCGCCCGGTTTCGGCTGGCCCGTCTCGGGAATGTGGGACGGGCGCCGGCCCCGAGGCCAGCGCCCGTGTTCGGACGTGCGTCTGGAAGGGTGACGACCCACCTCACCCGGCAAGCTCCTCCCTGACGATTCGATTGGCCTCCCTCCCATCGAATCGTCCCTGGATCCGAGGCATCAGCTGGCCCATCACGGGCCCGAGCTCCCTCGGCCCTTTGGAGAGAATGCTCCGAACGATCTCTCTCACCTCATCCTCCGAAAGACCTTCGGGCATATAACGGGAGAGAATCTCCGCCTCCCGGGTCTCCCTCTCGGCAAGCTCCTCCCTGCCACCGGCCCGCATCTGTTCCGCCGCCTCATTCCGGCGCTTCACCGCCTTTGCGATGACAGAAACCGTCTCCTGGTCGTCGGCCTCGCCTCCGATTTCGATCTCTCGATTCCGGAGCTCCGAGAGGGTCGTCGACAAGACCAGAGTGCGCAGCTTCTCCCGAGCCTTCCTGGCCTCCTTCAGGTCCTCCTGAAGCCTCTTTTTCAGTGGAACGTCCAAGTCCCCTCTCCTCCTTCATCGAGTAGCTGGAAGCTATTCGCGGGGGGTTGGGCGGTCAACGTGGATTCAGCCCGGCGGCCACCCCATCACTCTCCCACCGAGAAGGTGCATGTGGACGTGGAAGACGGTCTGGCCGGCATCGGCGCCTGCGTTCACCACCATCCGGAATCCGTCCTCGTCGATCCCCTCAGACCGGGCCAACTCCTGGGCGGCCAGAAAGAGCGCTCCCATGATCTCCGCGTCGGGAGGGCGGAGCTCCGACACGGTGGTGAGGTGCCTCCTGGGAATGATGAGGATGTGCGTGGGCGCCTGAGGATTGATGTCCCGGAATGCCACCAGGTCAGGTGTGCTCAGAACGATCTCCGCCGGGATGTCACCGGCGGCGATTCGACAGAAGAGGCAGTCGGACTCGGTCAAGGGGCTTCTCCCCGGCTGAGGTTGCGTCGAAACCGCCCCGGGACCCGCCGACCCGAGCGGTACCGGAGGCAAAGGCACGGTACGACTACGACAATGATTGTCTCCCGCCCCGGGAGCAATCCCTTGCGTCCCTCCTGACCATTGGCCTGCCCCTCCGCCCGGAGAAGATTCCCCTCCCATCGGAGGACGCCGGCGTCTCGGGAGGACCCCTGGGAGCTCCCTCCCCCGCCGGTGACCCTTCTTGCAGGAGACCCGTCAGCAAGGGAGGAAACCATGGAGAGCTGGTTGGATGGCGTCCGCCGAATCCTGGCTCGGGTACCCACGGGTGCCCTGGCCTTCTCCGAGGTCCTGGAGGCCCTCTCCAGTGAAGGGCTGGGGTCGGTCCCGGATCCTGGGTGGCTCCTGAAAGCTCTGGCGGATCGAGCCGATCTCTTCCGGGTCGTCCCCATGGCCAGGGGCCCCTGGGCCTACTGGCGGGAAGCGGCACGGCCCGGGGGTGACCCCCTGAAGACCAGGTCGGTCCGGGACGATCCCTGGATCGTCCTCCTTCCTACCCCGGAGGTGGGCTTCGGACCGAGGGAACGGATGATGCTGCGAGTGCGCGAGGGGCTTGTGGCGTGGGTGCGATCCCTCGACGACTCCTCCCCATCGTCAGTAGCCCGTTGGATGCGAGCTTGCCGGGAGGGATCGAGGGCCTGGGAGATTCTGGTCAGGTCCGAGCCTTCGAGAGCCTGAAAGCACCCGTCCACCATTCCCCCTCCGGGTCCTCCTCCTCCAGGTCGAGCCCATACCCGGCGGCCACGGACAGGACTGACCTCCGCTCCTCCGCCAGGATGCCACTCAGGATCACCCACCCCCCTTCCGCCAGGCTGTCCCGGAATGCGGGAAGGAGTGGGAGGAGCACGGAGGATTGGATGTTCGCCACGATCCCCTGATACCGCCCCCCGGGCAGGGGCTCGCTCCCGCGGTACTCTTCCTGCGCGACCCGGACCTTCCCTTGCACCTCGTTGGCAATCAGGTTCTCTCTCGCTGCGTCGCACGCCAGGGGATCCCCCTCCATCGCCAGGACCTCACGGGCACCGAGATGGGCGGCCGCGATGGACAGGATCCCGGACCCCGACCCTACATCAGCGATTCTGTCCCCCTCTTCCACTCGAGAGTCCATGAGCCTCAGACACCCCCGGGTGGTGGCGTGCTCTGCCGTGCCGAAAGCCATGCCGGGATCGAGAACGATGAGGATCTGACCTTCCTCCACGTCCGGGACCTCCCAGCTGGGGGCGATGATCAGGCGGTCAGTGACGCTTCGGGGACCCAACCCTTTCCTCCAGAGGATCTCCCAATCGTCGTGGGCACGCCAGCCCCAACGGAGCTCGGCTCCGGGGAGCGCCAGCTCGGCGATCCTGGACCTGACGAGCCGAAGGAAGCCCTCCAGGTCCTCGGGAGGCGGCAGGTAAGTGGTGAAGGAGGCCCCCTCTTCCTCCACGCCACGGCCACCGAGCTCGACGAGCGTGGACGGGAGGAGTCCCGGGCTCCCCGCCCCGGGGCCGTCCGAAGGGAGGGTGACGGTGATGGAGAGCCACCGATGGGGGGGCATACGGATGGGGCTCTCTAGGCTCGGCCTGGCCGGGAGTACCATCTCGTCACGAGAAGGCCTCCTTCATCTTGGACCAGAAGCCCTTCTCCTCGCGGGTATCCACG
>JASFRP010000098.1:0-8573 GCA_050114895.1 Gemmatimonadota bacterium | reverse complement strand
GACCATTTTTCTGTCTCCTTACTGAGAAGGTGGGGCGATTCCCGGCGGTCTGACCGGCGTCCTTCGAGGGCTTCAGGGCCCCGACGGGAGGTTTGTCTTGCAATTGTCGAGCTAATTTCTAAGGATGGTCTAGGTTTGTCAAGGGGTGAATATGGACAAACAATCGACAGTGGGTACGCAGTGTCTAATTACTGTCCATGAATACACGGAGAAGTGACGTACCTGGACCTCCGATCCGGGTGGTGGCCAACCGAAGACGATGGCGCGCTATTCGAGCTCGGAGATTGAAGCTGCGGGCGCCGGCCTCTAGACTCGGGGAGGTGCGTGGAGACGACCCGAGCTCCGAGGAGGATCCCATGATTGAGCGTGGCCGAGTCCCAGGAAGGTTCCATCGAAGTTGTTCTGCTCTTCTTTCTGCCCTTCTTCTCCTCCCCTTGTTCCTGGCCTCCGGCCGCCCCCTCATGGCCCAGGATCGGGGTGTGTGGTCCCGGGTGGACTCGGTCTTCCTCCCCATGGACAGGACCTCCACCCCGGGCTGCGCGCTTTCCGTCATGAAGGAGGGCCGCCCCGCGTACCTCCGGGGCTACGGAATGGCGAACCTCGAGTACGGCATTCCCATCACCCCCTCCTCCGTCTTCCACGTGGCGTCGGTATCGAAGGAGTTCACCGCCTTCGCCGTGTCCCTTCTCGTGGCCGAGGGGAAGGTCTCCTGGGAGGACGACATCCGAGCGTACGTGCCGGAGGTTCCTGATTTCGGGGAGACCATCACCCTCCGTCATCTGGCCAACCACACCAGCGGGATCAGGGACCAGTGGAGTCTGCTGGGCATGGCCGGATGGCGCTTTGAAGCCGATGTCATCACCCAGGGGGACGTGCTGGACATCACCTCACGGCAGACGGCTCTCAATTTTCCGGTGGGGGCCGAGTACCTCTACTCCAACACGGGGTTCACCCTCCTGGCGGTGGTGGTGGAACGGGTGAGCGGCCAGACCCTGAAAGAGTTCACACAGGAGAGGATCTTCGGTCCCCTGGGGATGACGGGGACCCACTTCCACGACGACCACAACACCCTCGTCCCGGACCGGGCCTACGCCTACGCCCCCATCGAAGACGGGAAGTACCGCATCAGCATCCCGGACTTCGACGTGGTGGGAGCCACCAGCCTCCATACCACGGTGGAGGACATGGCCGGATGGGACCGGAACTTCTACACCGCGGAGGTGGGAGGGCCGGAGGTAGTGGAGGGGATGCACCGCCGGGGGATCCTACGGTCCGGCGACACCATCGACTACGCCCTGGGCCTCAGCCATGGTAGCTACCGTGGACTCCGCACCGTAGGACACAGCGGGTCCGACGCCGGCTACCGAAGCCAGTTCCTCCGCTTTCCGGAGCAGGAGACCTCCATGGCCGTGCTCTGCAACTTCCCCTCCAGCAATCCGGGGAGGCTGGCCACCCGGGTGGCGGACATCGTCCTGGAGGAGGCCTTTCCCTCTCCTCCTCCGGCAGCAGACGAAGAGGAGATGGATCCGGACGGTCCCGATCCGGTGCCCCTGGCGCCTGGGGACGTGGTGCGTCTCGACGGATTCTATCTGAGGGACGACTACGACGGACCCCAGGAAGTGGAGGCCCGGGACGGCTTCCTGTGGGCGGGCCCCCGGCGCCTGTATCACGAGGGGGATTGGACCTTCCAGATCGCCAACGCCGATGACGAGGTGCGGTTCCAGGAGGGCTCCGACGGCTCCCTCCTCCTGCGGGGACCCGACGGGAAGGAGTACAGGCGGTTCCCCAGGATCGACCCTACGGAGGTGAACCTGGCCGAGTACGTGGGGCACTACTGGAGCGACGACCTGGGGACCGACTACGAGGTTCGGATAGAGGACGGCGAGCTCGTCTTCTGGCACCGGAAGATCGGGACCCGGACCCTGGAGCCCCGGTTTTCCGACGGGTTCTCGGCGGGGAACGCGGTCCTCTTCACCCGGGATTCCCGAGGCGCCATCGACGGTTTCACCATGAGCAGCAGCCGGGTCTGGAAGGTCCGTTTTCGGAAGCTGGAGGGGGAGCCACACACAGGAGAACCGGCGCCATGATTCGAGCAAAGCACTGCCTGCTCATACTTGCCGTGCTACCGAGCTGCTCCGGCGATTCTGGCAATGCGCAGGTCTCATGGCTATTCCGAGAGGACTTCGAAGGGGCAAGCCAGGGATGGGCGAGCTGGTGGGCGAGTGCGGGCTGGGTCGAATGTCTCGGATGCACCGACGACGGAGAGAACCCCGACCGCATCTTCCTGACGAACGGGGAAGCACACTCGGGAACGTGGTCGCTGCACATGCCGGCGGCGGCCACGGCTGACTACCAGGGTGCCGACCTGATATGGAAGAGCTGCCGGGGAGAGCGGCGAGAGGGTTGCCTCCTCGAGGGATACGACCAGCTCTACTTCCGCACCTGGGTGAAGCTCGCGCCGGACCACGAACGCGTCCACCACTTCCTCGCCATCGAGGGAACACGCGCGGACAGGTACTGGGACGCCGACGGAAACGCAGGGTGCAGACCGAACGGCTTCCGAGCAGCAGGGACGACACTCGATTTCGAGGGGGACCACGAGCTCTTCTTCTATACCTACACGCCGGACATGCACTGTGACTCGGGAGGATACTGTTCCGGCACGTACGCCCAGAGCATCTGCGACGACTGCGCAACACGGGACATGGCCTGCACGGCTGTGCAGGAGTGCTGTTGGGGGAACCACTACGGAGAGCGACCCTGGCCGGTACTGCCGAGAGATGAATGGGTCTGCCTCGAAATGATGATGGAGCTCAACACCCCCGGGCAACACGACGGGCGCATGGCTTATTGGATGAACGACGTCCTCCAGCACGAAGAGACCGGCATGTACTGGCGAGACATTCCGGAGCTCCAGCTCAACAAGGTCCGCCTGCAGCACTACCTGGCACCGGGAGACGCGACACAGAGCAACCGCGTATGGTTCGACGATGTGGTCGTGAGTACGGAACGCATCGGCTGCGAGCCGCCGTCCCTCTAGAAGTGCCCTCGATCCTCAGAAGATCGACTTCGGGATCATCATGTGCACCCCCACGTTTTCATCCACGAGCTCGGTGATGCGCAGGTCGGCCGCCAGGCTGGCGAGGCGGTACGCTTCTCCCTGAGAAAGGCCCTTCTCTTCCTGGAGAAAGGAAGCCATCTCACGCACGGCGATGCGCGTCGCCTCCGTCAGGTCCGGATCGAATCCCATGACGATGTAGTGAGTCGGGGTTTCGGCCCGGGGCCACTTCAGGGGATGGCCCTTGTGCACGAGGAGCTGAAGCCGGCCCCGAAGGGAAGTCTCGATGGCGGTCTGGTCCACCTCCCCGTCCCCCTGTGCAGCGTGGCCGTCCCCCGCCTCGAAGAGCGCGCCGGGGACATGCACCGGGATGAAGAGGGATGTGCCGGCCACGAGCTCGCGGTTGTCGATGTTGCCCGCGTGCTTGCCCGGCGGCGTGCTGCTGACCCGGCCCGAATCCGGGGGCGGCGCCACGCCCATGCTTCCGAAGAAGGGCCGGAGCGGAACCGTGACGCCCGAGCCGAAGTCGGATGTCATGCGCTCCCGGTCGAAACGCAGAATGCGCGTCCGTGGATTCTCGCACAGGTCGCGGACAAACCCGCTGCACCCGTTGTACCCGTAATCGATGGGTAGCTCCACGGATAGGATGCGCACTTCCAGGACATCGCCCGGCTCGGCGCCCTCGACGAAGATGGGCCCGGTCAGGATGTGTCCGCCCGGACCCCGGTCGGTCACCTCCTCGTAGACCTGGCGGAGCGCGGGCTCGATCTCGTCCGGAGCCACGCCGGCCGCCTCCAGGCGCTCGGGACTGTTCGTGATCAGGGTGCCGATGTCCACGATGTCGCCGGACCGGACGCGGAGAACCGGCGGACTGGATGGGTCGTAGTGACCCCAGGCGACGGTCTCCGGCGTCGCCGGCAGGCTGTGCACGGTGGGCTCCGTGTCGGCGCTCGTCCGTGCGGCGACCTGATGGATCCGCGCCACGCGTCCGTCTCCGCCGAAGCGCTCGAACTGGAGCGGGTCATGTCCAGGGACGACGCGGTCCGCCGATCCCGCAAGGGCGATCATCCGTTGCTGTGCGGCGAGGTTCGTGCTGCTGTCCGACGCCTCGAACGTCGCTATGGGTCTCCTCTCCTCCAGGTTCCGGTACAGGTAGACGGCATCCGAGGCGAGGACCCACGGCCCGTCGGAGCAGCTCACGCGCAGATACTGGGACGCGTAGGTGTGCCGTCCCCCGGTGTAGGCCCGGATGCCGGGGAGGATCTCGACGTCGTCGCCGTCCACGAAACGCACCTTTCCCTCCAGGTTCCGCCTCACCAACTCGACGACGTCGGCCGGGTCGATGCCACCGTGACGGCCCCCTTCCTGCCAGGCCTCACCCGTGTAGTAGTCGTACTCGTCCCGCTGGATCCAGAGCACCGCATCGGGGAACAGGTCGATGCCGCCCATGTGGTCCCAGTGTGCATGCGTGAGAATGACGTCGGTCACGTCACCCGCCTCGACGCCCGCCAGCATGAGGGCGCTGTCGGGTCGCTGGTAATCGGCCACGTCGAATTGCTCCATCCACTGCGGGCGGTGGAAGCCGGTGTCCAGGAGGACCACGCGCTCCCCGTCCCGAAGGAGCCAGAACACGGTGGCGATGTCCATCCGCTCGCCCTGTGGCGCGCCCACGACGAGGCCCGAGACCGGGAAGTCGCGAATCGTTGCGTATCGGATCGCGTCCATCGTCCACTCTTGAGCCGCCGCCGGACGCGCTCCCGAGAGGGCGAGAAGGATGGCGGTGAGCATCAGGAAGCGATGGCAGTCGGCTTTTCTGGACATGAAGGTTCTCCCACACCGGTGCAAGGCGCGTCGAGGCACGATGGAAGTGGGAACCCGCGCGGCCCCAGGGTCCTCGCACACTCCGGCATAGAGTGAGGATCGCGGAGGAGACGGGTCAAGGAACGGACCCGCGAAAGCATCTGTTCTCCTCTGGGGAATGTCAGATCTGCCCACCTGATCCTCTCCGGGGTAGAAGAGGCCATGTGACTCGACGAAAGGAAAGACCATGACCGGATCACCCATCGGAGACCGACCCCGTCGAAGGGTCGCGTTGGTGTGCACGAACTTCACGATGCAGAGCGCTTTTGGCCTTCTGATCCTGGCCCTGAACTCCGCGCGGCTGGGGTTCGAGACCCTGATCTACTTCACCTTCGAAGGCCTGAACATGATACGCCCCGGCCACCTGGAGGCCCTCCGGTACTACCCCACCGGGGCCGATATGGCCGCTGCGGAGGAGACCACCGAGGAGCTCCGGGAAGTCATGGATCGCCGAGACATCCCCTACCCGGAAGACATGTTGGCCATGGCTCAGATGGAGGGAGTCCGGTTCCTGGCCTGCAAGACGTCAGCCGATCTGTTCGAGCTCAGTCAGGAGGACTTCATCGAGGGCGTGGAAATCATGTTGGCGGAGGACTTCATGAAGAAGGCCGTCGGGTCGGACCTTCATCTCGTCCTCTAGTCGGACCTAGATCAGTCGTTCAGGAGCCCATCCGGTGTCCAGTGGACGGAGGGGAGAGATGATGGATAGAAAACAGATGCATGAACAGGCGAAGGAGCTGGAGGACCTGTTGAGATTGCAGAGCATGCCCATCGCCCTGAAGATGCTCGGCAGCGAGAAAGAGATTCCCGAAAACGCGGTCCGGCCTTTGAGGAATATGGGGCACCGTCTGTCTTTCTGTCAGGCCCTGGCACTGACTCGTCGAAGGGGACTGACCATTGCCGAGACCCTCGAGGACATGTGGTGCTTCGAACCGGTGGTGGGGTTGGGGTTCGTCGCGCCACCCCAGCGGTTCCTGGAAGGGCACAATCGGTATCCCGCATCGGCATCCACGCTGGACGCGGGTGCGACCTGGGCCCGGAATATGCCCCGATTCGACTACCCGACCTATTCGGCTGTCGTCACGGCACCGCTGGAGACCGCGAGTTTTCTGCCCGATATCCTCATGCTCTACGGCAGTCCAGCGGTGATGACGCAGGTCATGTTGGCAAAGAACTGGTTGGACGGCAAAGACATTCTCACCACCATGACAGGTCATGCAGCGTGTGTCTACTACACCGTACCCGCTCTCAAGCAGCAGGAGTGGCGGATGAGCATCCCGTGCGGCGGCGATTTGCGGAGAACTGGCTGCGATGATTTCAGCATGGTCTTTTCAGCCCCGACAAGCGTGCTGGGCGATTTGCTCGCCGGCCTCAGGGCCATTCGCGACACGGGTTGTGGCCTCCCCTCATCCCCTTCGTTCGCCATCGAGTATCCCCTGGAAAAGAGCTACGTCGAGATCGGCAAGTCCATCGGTATGGACTGGGTCAGATGAACGAGTGCCCCATGGAATCAGGGAGAGGGGTGTTCTCTGGGCTCAAGAGAGCCGCCCGGCTTCTCCCCCATCCCCTTCCTGACCCGGTTGATCGGGCGGATCATCATCTCCAGATTAATCAATCAGGTTGTATAGATTCCCGGAACAGCGGAGGGCGCCGTGTTCCCCAGGACGGGTGCGGACGGTTGGCGCAGCGGATTCGGAATCATGGGAATCCTTGCCGCAGGAGCCCTCGTAGCCTGCGGGCCAGCGGATGACACGGGAGTGCAGACGCAGTTCACGGACTCCGCCGGGGTGGTTATAGCCGAGAGCTCCGGCCTCCCCGAGACAGGAGCCGGTGGGTGGGTTCTGGACCAGAAGCCGTCCCTCTCCATCGGGACTCTGGAAGGGGACCCCTCCTACCAGTTTCACCGGATCTCCGGGGCGGTGAAGCTCTCCGATGGTCGCATCGCCGTCTCCGACAACGGAGACCATGAGCTCCGGGTCTACTCGTCCGATGGCACGTTTCTGACTCGCTTCGGCCGAGAGGGAGAGGGTCCCGGGGAGTTCCAGGAGATTCTGGTCCTGGGGACTATGGGCCTGGATACCCTTGTGGTGCTGGACGGCAGTCAGCGCCGGGTCTCCCTCTTTGATCCGGGTGAGGGGTTCCTGAGGCAGGCTCTCCTTCCGGAGGAGGCCGGGGTGACCCTGCACTCCAACGGGATGTTCGCCGACGGCTCCATCGTCTTTGGCGGAGCCCTGACCCTGGCGGCCGCCAGGGAGGCCCCGGCGTCGGGCTACCAGCGCCTCACCAACCCGTACTATTCCGTCACCGTGGACGGCGAGGGGATCACGCACTTCGGGGAGTTCCCCGGGACCGAGGTGTACTGGACCGTCGGTGTCATGAATGGCAGGGAGACCCGGGCGGCAGGCTTCGTCCTCTTTGGAAAGTCGCCTCGCGCTTGGGCCAGAGGAGATCGGCTGGCCCTGGGCACCCGGGATCGATTCGAGGTGAACCTCTTCGAGCCATCCGGCGACCTGGTGCGGATCGTCCGCGTCTACTTGCCTCCGGTGGCGGTCACTTCCGAACACTTGGATGGCCTTCTCCAAGAGCGCCTGGCCCAACTGCCCAGCCCGGACCTGGCACCTGCGGTCCGGAACGCCTTCGCAGATACTCCCCACGCGGAGACCATGCCCCCCTTCGAGGCCCTTCTGCTGGATTCCGAAGGAGTTCTCTGGGTGGAGGACTACCACCTTCCCGGCGACACCCTCCGGACCTGGACGGTGTTCGACGAGGAGGGCGTGCCAAAGACTCGCCTTTCCCTCCCCTACGCGAACCAGGTATTCGAGATCGGAGGAGATTACGTTCTCGCCCTCTTCGAGAACGACCTGGGGGTGCACTTCCTCCGGATGTATCCGCTGGCCCGGGGAGTGTGATTCGGGGCCGCTCGGCTCCGGATGCGGTGGTGACGTTTGACCTGACCCTCGGAGCCCTCCTCCACCCGGGCTGATCTCCCGGGATCCTGCCCATCCCCAGGACGTTACAACCAACGGCCGCTTCCCCGCGTCTAATGTTGACAAGATCAACGTAATCTTCCCGCAACGAACGGAGACGGCGCGGAATGGAGAGAACATCCCACCTGGGCGAGCTGGAGCACATGGTCCTTCTGGCGGTCCTCCGCCTCGGGGACGACGCCTACGGCCGCTCCATCCGGGAAGAGCTGGAATCCCGGGTGGGCCGCAGAGTCAGCCGGAGCGTGGCCTATGTGACGCTGGAGCGCATGGCCGACAAGGGCTACCTGACTCCCCGCATGGGGGAGCCGAGCCCCAGGCGCGGCGGAAAGGCCAAACGGTTCTATGCCCTCACCCCTGCCGGAAAGGAAGCGCTCCGGGAATCGGGCCGAGCCCTCCGGGAGCTCTGGGCCGGCCACGAGCACCTCCTGGAGGACGCATGAGCGCCCCGCCTCACCTGGCCTCCCTCCTCCTGCGACTTGCCGTTCCGGACCCGGACCTCCGTGCCGGCATCCTGGGGGACCTGGAAGAAGACCTCGCCTGCCTCGGGGAATCGGGCTCCTCACCAGGGAACCCCGGTCTCTGGTACTGGAGAGCCATCCTCGGGCTCTCGGCCCGCTTCACGCTCCAGCGCGTGACGCCGCTGCGCAGTGGCGGCGGCGTCCGTCGAC
>JASFRP010000097.1:0-8669 GCA_050114895.1 Gemmatimonadota bacterium | reverse complement strand
TTCCATCTGGAACAGGAGACGGAGAAGAACGTCCGGGCCGGGATGAACCCCCGGGAGGCGCGGCGTAAGGCCATGGTGGCCTTCGGGGGCGTGGAGCGGTTCAAGGAGCGGACCAGGGAAGAGCAGGGGGTTCGGCCCCTGGAGGACCTGATCAGAGATCTCCGCTTCGCCCTCAGGACGCTCCGGAAATCACCGGGATTGGTGGTGGTCACCATCCTCTCCCTGGGGCTCGGGATCGCGACCTCCGCCACCGTCTTCTCCATGTCCCATGCCCTGGTGCTGGGGGGAGACGCGGGACCCCTCGGCGATCCCGACCGGATCGTGGCAGTCTACACGAGTGACGACGAAGGTGCTCTCTACGACGAGACCTCCTTCCCGGACTATGCCGATCTCCGGAATGGGACCCGCACACTGGCGGAGCTGGCGGCCCACAGGCTCGGGGTTCTCACCATGGGAGATGCCGACTCCAGGGAGCGCCTCCTGGTAGAGCTGGTCACGGGAAACTACTTCCAGGTGCTGGGGGTCACACCGGTCCTGGGCCGAGCCTTCCTTCCGGAGGAATCGGTTCCCGGGGCGGCGCAACGCCTCCTGGTACTGAGCCATCGGGCCTGGGAAGAGCGATTCGGAGGGGACAGAACGATCCTGGGCCGGATCGTTCAGCTGGACGGCGCTCCCTTCACCGTCATCGGAGTGGCCCCGGAGGGCCTGATGGCCCGGTACATGAGGATGGATGTAGACGGCTGGGTCCCCCTGGGCCTCGAGGGTGGCGTGTACCGCGTGACTCCCCGGGCGTTGGAAGATCGGGATTCCCGGCAGTTCTTCATGCTGGGGCGCCTCGCCCCTGGCCGAACCCGGGAGGAGGCGCAGTCCGAGATGTCCGTTCTGGCGGCCCGCCTGCATGAGCAACACCCGGAAAGCTGGGCGGACCTGAGGGGAGAGCCCCGGACCCTCACGGTGGTAGCCGAGGCGGAGTCCCGGGTGCCTCCGCCCGTCCGTCTCGCCCTTCTGGGGACTGCCGGATTCCTCCTGGGTGGCGCCTTCCTCATTCTCCTTCTGGCTTGCTCCAACGTGGCCGGCATTCTCCTGGCCCGGGCGCATCGGAGGAGCCGGGAGATGGCGGTGAGGATCTCTCTCGGAGCGGGGCGGGGTCGGCTCCTGAGAATGCTCCTGGCAGAAAGCCTGCTCCTCTCCTTGGGTGGCGGGGCCCTGGGGTTGTACCTGGCGCACCTGGCCACCGGGTACTTCCGAACGCTCCCCTTGCCCTTCGACGTCCCCGTCCGGTTCGACTTCAGCCTGAACGGCTCCGTCCTCCTCTTCACCCTGGGGCTGGCGCTGTCCGCGAGCTTCATCGCCGGGATCGGACCGGCCCTTCGCGGCTCCAGGCCGAATCTCTCACCGGCCCTCAAGAACGATCAGGGAGTGAGCGTCGGAAGAGGCCGGAGATTGAACCTCCGGTCCCTCCTGGTAGTGGGCCAGGTCGCAGCGGCCACTCTCTTCGTCATCGGCGCCGGGCTCGCCGCCCGGAGCGTTCAGGCCTCGGCCACCTACGACGTGGGCCTGAATCCCCGCGACGTCGCAGTGGCGTGGGAGGAGCCTCCGGAAGAGGAGCTTTCCCCCGATGCCCTCAGAGCCCGCTTCCAGGATCTGGAGCGGAGGATCGGAGCTCATCCCGAAGTCGAGGCTGTGGCACTGGCCCGCACCGCCGAAGCCCACGTCTTCATGGAGGACTTCGCCACAGCCCTCATCGAGAGAGAAGAGGGGGAGCCTCTCCGCGTCCGATTCAATGCCGTCACGCCGGGCTACCTCGAGATGCTGGAGATTCCCCTGGTCCGGGGCCGACCCATCCAGGCCACGGACGTCGAGGGTGCGCCCTGGGTGGCCGTCGTCAACGAGACCTTCCTGGACCGTTTCTTCCCAGGGAGTCGGGGGATCGGGGAGCGTTTTGACGTATCGAACTGGTTCGACGCGGACCGGCGACAGGATCGTGCTGCGGCGGCGGTGGAGGTGGTGGGTGTCGTGGCGTCGCCCGAGCGCCCGGGAGGTGGTCGGGCCAGTCCCTTCTTCTGGATCTCCTACCTCCAGGATCCGCCGGTGCGGGCCATCGTGCACGCAAAGGGCCGGGTTGGGGCGGAGGCCCTCGTGCCCATCCTGCGGCAGGAAATCTCGGCGCGACCGGGGGAGTTCACCCTCGTCGAGCCCGGCGCCTACGCGGAGTATGTCGAGTATCGGTTCCTGGGGAACAGGATCATCTCGGCGGTCCTCTCGTTCGCAGGGCTCTTCGCTCTGATCCTGGCGTTCATCGGCGTGTTCGGGATCGTGTCCTTCGCGGTGAGCCAGCGCTACCGGGAGATGGCCATTCGCCAGGCCATGGGTGCCCGAAGAGGGCAGATCGTCGAGGACGTGCTCCGGCACGGTCTGGGGGGAACCGCACTGGGCGTTCTCCTCGGTCTGGCCCTGGCGGTTCCCCTGGCCTTCCTCGCCCGCCGAGGGCTCCTGGGCGTGGCTCCCCTGGATCCCCTCGCCGTGGGTGGGGGCACGCTGATCCTGGTGACCGCAGCCTTCATCGCGGGGATCGTTCCGGCTCGCCGCGTCCTGAGGAGCCAACCCATGGATGTGCTGCGGGAGGAGTAATGGAGTGGCTATGAGTTGGACAAAGCCGATTCAGGAGCGTCTTCGAGCTCTGGTCCGACGGGATCAGCTGGACGCGGAGATGGACGATGAGATCCGGTTCCACCTGGAGATGGAGACGGGGAAGAACATCCGGAGAGGTATGAGCCCCCGGGAGGCCCGCAGGCGGGCCCGCATCGCCTTCGGGGGTCTGGAGCGGTTCCGGGCGGAGTCCAGGGAAGCCCGAGGAGTGAAGCCCCTGGAGGACCTCGTCGCGGACCTCCGCTTCACCCTTCGAGGCATGGGGAAGAGCCCTGGATTCACCGCCGTCGCTCTCCTCTCCCTGGCCCTGGGGATCGGCGCCAATACGACGATCTTCAGCCTGGTGAACGCCATGCTCGTGCGAGACCTCCCGTTCGAGTCTCCGGAGGAGCTGGTGAACGTGTATCGGGACCGGGCCCAGGGGAGTTTCGATCCCGTGAGCTACCCTGATTTCCTGGCAGTGCAGGAGGGAACTCGGGAGCTGTTCCAGGAGCTGGGGGGGTACCAGTACGCCCTGGTCCAACGTGAGGCGGGATCCGGGCGGGAGACGGTGGTGGCCGAGATGGTCACCGGGAACTACTTCTCCCTCCTGGGAGTGCCGGCGGCCATTGGCCGCCCGATTCTCCCGGAGGACCACGTGGAGCCGGGTGGCCACCCTGTCGTGATGCTGAGCCATCGCTACTGGGTGGAGGCGTTCGGCGGGGACCCCGGCGTCCTGGGCCGGTCCATTCGCCTCAGCGGACGGGACTACACCATCGTGGGGGTGGGTCCGGAGCATTTCCTTGGCTCCACTCGAGGAATCGCCCCGGACCTCTACGCTCCCATCATGATGGTGGGTGCCCTCATGCCCCTGGAGAGGAGCCCCCTGGAATCCCGCGGGTCGAACGCGTTCTTTCCGGTGGGGCGGTTGGAGGCGGGCGCCTCCCTCCCCCAGGTAAGGGGTGCACTGGAGAACGTCGCCGCGGAGCTTCATCGGACGATGCCCGAGCTCTGGCAGCCTCGCGAGGAGCTGGTCGCGGTTCCCACCGAGGGGGTGGTCTTCAATCCCAGCGCCGACCGGCTCGTGCGTTCGGCGAACATCCTCGGCATGGTCCTGGTGGGCCTGGTCCTCCTCATTGCCTGCACGAACCTGACGTCCTTTCTCCTCGCCAGAGCGGTGGATCGCCGGAAGGAGATGGCCCTGCGCCTGGGCCTCGGCGCCACCAGGCAGCGGCTCCTCCGCCAGCTCATCACCGAGACACTGGTTCTGGGGGTTTTGGGCGGTCTCATGGGCTTCCTCTTCGCCCTCTGGCTCCTGGACCTCGCGGCGGGTGCGAGACTGCCGGTTTCCATGCCCCTGGGCTTGGATCTGTCCCCAGACTGGAAGGTCGCGGCGTTCACCCTGCTCCTGGCTCTGGGGGCGGGGGGGTTCATGGGTCTGATCCCGGGGCTCCAGGTGACCCGGCCGGACCTCGTCTCCACCCTGAAGGACGCGGGCCCGTCTGCAGGGAGATCCAGAGCGTTGACCATGAGCCGGGTCCTGGTGGCGGGTCAGATGGCGATCTCCGTGACGCTCCTGGTGGCGGCCGGCCTTCTCTTCCGGAGCTTCGACGCCACCCGCCTGGTGGATCCGGGCTTCGGCCGGGAGCCCACGGCCCTCCTCTCCTTCATGGTCCCCTCCGAAGAGTACTCTGATGAGGAGGGTTGGGAGCTGGTCTCCTCTCTCCGGGAGGAGGTCCTTCGTCTGCCTGCCGTCACCCGGGTGGGCGTCATCTCGAACCTCCATTTGAACACCGTCAACCGGATGATCCTGGAGGTGAATGTGGACGGGATCGAACCTCCGGAAGGGCGAGCCGCACACCAGGTGGATTTCAC
This sequence comes from Gemmatimonadota bacterium, assembly GCA_050114895.1. Classification (GTDB taxonomy): domain Bacteria; phylum Gemmatimonadota; class Gemmatimonadetes; order Longimicrobiales; family Gaopeijiaceae; genus JASFRP01. The sequence continues at coordinate 4,166 of JASFRP010000097.1, read as the reverse complement.
CTCCGTGGATGGGGGATTCTTCGACGCGGCTGGGATCTCGGTTATGGAAGGGCGGACCTTCAACGACTCGGACCGGAGGGATGCGCCTCCCGTGGCCATCATCAATGAAGCGATGGCCAGGCGATTCTGGCCTGACGGGAGCCCGCTGGGCCGGACCATCCGCATAGAGATCCCCGGCTGGGCGGATCCCACCGTGGTGGGGGTGGTCTCCACCGCGAAGATCAGGTCTCTGGGGGAGGCCCCGACCCCCTTCCTCTATCTCCCCTATACGCAGGAGTACAACGCGTGGGTCTCCCTATTGGCAGTGACCCGTGGCGATCCTCGACCCCTGTCCGGAGAGATGTACACCCTCCTCCGGCGGCGGTACCCGGACGTCATCGTCACCAACAACACGACGCTGGAGGAACACGTGGGGGTCATGCTTTTCCTCCAGCGTCTCTCCGTCGTTGCCTCCGGGCTCTTCGCCGCCGTGGCCCTGGCTCTGTCGGTCATGGGACTCTACGGGATCGTGAGCTACGCCGTGAGGAGAGAGTCGAAGGAGATGGCGATCCGGCTGTCTCTGGGAGCCGCCCCGGGATCGGTGGTGGCCCTTCAACTCCGGAGTGGCATGCAGCTGGTGGCGGCAGGGGGCACCCTCGGTCTTCTCGGGGCGTGGGTAGCGGCCAGAGGGATGTCAGGCCTTCTCTTCGGGGTGTCCCCGTCCGACCCCGTCACCTTCTTAGGTGTCCTGTTTCTCCTGAGTGCGGTGGCGTTCATCGCCGCGCTCGTCCCGGCCCGAAGAGCCACCCGCGTGAACCCGGTGGAGGCATTGAAGGCGGAGTAGTCGGAACTGACCCGGAGGAACGCTGACCCGGAGACCCTCGAGTCCCGATACTCGGCGTTCTCTCCCTTGAGAAGGAAGACTGAGATGAGCCACCCGGGACGGTTCCTGGACCGGTTTCGCACCCTCTTCGGAAGGAGAGTCCTGGATGCGGAGCTGGATGAGGAGATCCGCTTTCATCTGCAAAAGGAGATCGAGAAGAACCTGAAGTCGGGTCTTGGTCCGGCGGAAGCCCGCAGGGAGGCCCTCATCGCTTTCGGGGGGGTGGAACGCTTCAGAGAGAGAGCCAGAGAGGAAAGGGGGGTCAGGCCACTGGAGAATCTCCTCCAGGATGCCAGGTATGCCCTCCGCCAGCTCCGGAAGAACCCCGGCTTCACCCTCGTCGCGATCCTGACTCTGGCGCTGGGGATCGGGGCGACCACGGTGGTCTTCAGCGTGTTCAACACGGTGGTTCTGAGGCCCCTCCCATTCCAGGAGGCCCATCGCCTGGTCCGCATCAGGGAGCTCACCCCTCAAGGGGACCCGATGTCGGTCTCCGACGCCAACTTCCTTGATTTCCGGGAGCAGAGCCACTCCTTCCAGGAGATGGTGGCGGTCTTCACCCGACCCCTCGTCCTCACCCGGGATGGGGAGCCGGTTCAGGTCGGCGGGATGGCGGTAACCTCGGGGATGTTCGGAATGCTCGGTGTGAGCCCGGTTCTCGGACGTGACTTCGTCTCCGGCGACTTCAGTCATGGAGGGGAGCCTCAGGCGGTCCTTCTGGGAAACGGTCTCTGGCGCCGGGACTTCGGGGCTGATCCGAGCCTCGTCGGGCAGACGGTCGTGCTGGACGGGATTGCCCGTGTGGTGGTGGGTGTGCTGCCCGCCCTGGATCGTCCCTTCCGGTTCGACGTCTGGCTCCCCTTCGTGGCGGATCCGGCCTTCCCCCGGGGCGACCATCGGCGGGAGGTCTTCGCCCGCCTGGCCCCTGGCGTGACGTTGGACCAGGCTCGCAACGAGCTGAACCGGATACAAACGAGACTGGGGGAGGAGTACCCGGTGTCCAACGCCGGATACCAGGTCCGGGTGAGGACATTCCCCGAGTGGTTGGTGGGGCCGCAGGTGACCCGGATCGCCGAGGTGCTGCTGGGGGCTGTGGGTCTGCTTCTGCTCCTGGCCTGCGTAAGCGTCTCCAACCTTCTGGTGGCCCGGGGCACCACCCGTCAGCGGGAGATCTCCCTCCGGGCCGCTCTGGGGGCCGCCCGGACCCGCCTCCTGTCCCAGCTCCTGGTGGAGAGCCTGATCCTGGCCGGCCTCGGGGCCGTCATGGGGATCCTCCTGGCATACTGGGCGCTTCCCGTCATCCAGACATTGCAGAGCACCCCCCTCCCGAGGTTGGAGCAAGTGAGCCTGGACGCCACGGTTCTGGTCTTCGCCACCGGTGCTACCCTCCTCTCGGCGCTGGCCTTTGGCGTGACCCCGGCTCTGCAGGGGTCCCGAGTCGACCTGATGGAGCTCCTGCGGTCGGGAACGCGCATGGTGAGCGGGCGCTCCCGGCGCCTGAGGGACGGGCTGGTGGCCACTCAGTTGGCCCTGGCGATGATCCTCCTGGTGGGTGCGGGTCTCCTGGTGACGAGCTTTCTCCGGATGTCCTCCGTGGACCCGGGCTTCGATCCCCATGACGTGCTCCTGGTCCAGCTGTCTCTCCCCGCCGATCGGTATCCGGCGATGTCTGCGGAGGTGGGAGACGGATACAGGGAGATCCTCCGGGCGGTCCAGGCGGTCCCGGGCGTGACGGCGGCCGGGGCTACCATGGCGAGCCCCATCAGTGGGAACCGCCCGGCCAACTTCGTTGCCAGGTCGGACCAGGCGGCTGACCGGGAGGACTTCCTCCCCATCCAGTTCCGCGCCGTCACCCCGGGCTTCTTCGCCGCCATGGGCGTCCCGATCCAGGCGGGCTCCGTATTCGACGAGGTGCAGACGGACGCCCTCATGGCGGCGGCGCTGGCTGGCGAGCCGGTGGCGATTCCCACCGTGATCTCCCGGAGCCTGGCGAACCGGTTGTGGCCTGAAGCGGATCCGGTGGGGGAGACCCTCGTCTGGGGGCAGCCCGGAGGCACCTCTATGTCGGTGTCGGGTGTCGCAGGAGACCTCCTGGACCTCAGCTTCCCCATGGATCCGGCCCCCACGGTCTATCTCCCTCATCGTTTCGTGGCCTGGCCGACGATGACCCTGGTGATCCGGGTCGCAGGAAGCCCGGCCGCCACGACAGCGGCCGTCAGGGAGGCCGTCTGGTCCGTGGACCGGACGCTTCCTGTACCTCAGCCCTCCCTGATGCGTGATGCCTTGGCCGGAGCCCTTGCCGCACCCCGCCTCAACATGCTCCTCCTGGGGATCTTCTCCGGATCGGCCCTTCTCCTTGCCGCCGTCGCCCTCTACGGGATTACCGCCTTCGCGGTCTCCCGGCGGACCCGGGAGATCGGAGTTCGGGTGGCGTTGGGGGCGCCAAAGCGGGAGGTCATGGGCATGGCCCTGAGGCGTGGATTCGCCCTGGTATTGGTGGGTGTGGGGATGGGCCTGGTGGGGGCCGCTCTCCTGACGCGCTTCATGGAGAGCCTCCTCTTCGACGTGGGGGCAATGGATGCCTTCACCTACGGAGGGGTGGCCGGACTCCTGGGGGCGGTTTCCCTCGTTGCCACCATCCTTCCGGCCCGAAAGGCGCTGAAGGTTGACCCGACCATCGCCCTTCAGGCCGAGTGACCGAGGAGCAGGCTCCCTCCCGGCGTCGTGGCGGACGCAGGTTCTGGATTGGGCATCGGATGGCGTCCTTGGGTAGATTGCCTGTGATCGCGGACGCCCGTCGGCGTTGGCTTGCCCATCGCGGCCGGCCTTGAAGCCACCCAGACCCCGGAGGCTCCCGTATGCCTGCCCGCCCATCCCGGATGATCCCGGCAGAGGTGGTTCCTGCCGGATCCGGCACCACTCGTCAGGTCCTCATCGGTCCCGACCAGGGCCCGAACTTTGCCCTGAGAAAGTTCTCGATGGAGCCTGGGGGGGGAATGCCCCTCCACACGAACGAGGTCGAGCACGAACAGTATGTCCTCCGGGGACGAGCCAGGGTTGTCATCGGGGCTGAGGTGGTGGAAGTGGGGGCGGACGACGTCGTCTTCATCCCCGCCGGGATTCCCCATTCCTACGAGGCCCTGGGGACCGAGCCGTTCGAGTTCCTCTGCGTCGTGCCCAACCTCCCGGACCAGACGACGATCCTGGGACCGAATGAGGAAGAGAAGCCGCTTGCACCGGAGGATATCCCCCCCGATGCCATCGGGTGTTGAAGGATGGCGATGAGGGGGCGTCAGCGGGGTCG
>JASFRP010000096.1:0-8723 GCA_050114895.1 Gemmatimonadota bacterium | reverse complement strand
CGAGGTACCCGAGGCGGTGCCGGCGGAGGTGCCGGAGCCGGTGGAGGCCGTCCCTGTGGCCATGGGAGCAGAGGGGGAAGAGATGCACCTTGTGGGACGCCGGATCCTGGTGGCGGACGACGAGCCGGATCAGCTGGAGTTCCTCTGCGCTGTCCTGGAGGACAACGGGGCCACCGTTTTCAGGGCCACCACGGGTGACGAAGTCCTGGAGATGGTTCGGGCCGAGAAGCCGGACGTTCTCACCCTGGACCTCCATATGCCCGGGCGGGACGTTGGGGAGGTGTTCGAGCTTCTCAGGAAGGATCCGGATCTGGAGGACCTGAAGATCTGCATCATCACTGGGAAGCCCGAGCTGCGGAGGCTGATCTACGAGCGGTCCGTGCGGCCGCCTGAGGGATACGTGGACAAGCCGGTGGACGAGAAGAGACTCCTCCTGAATGTCAGGAAGGTCCTGGAGGTCGTTCACCACGAGGCTTGAGTCTTCGGCCCTTTGAAGGGGTGGGCCACCGGCCTTTTCCATCCCGGCCGGGGGCACCCCCGGTCCCACGTCCATGGGGAGCGGTATCGGTTCCCTGGGAGGCGGATATGGAGCTGGATTATCGCCAGATCTTCGAGGCCATGCCCTGTTTCCTGTCGATTCAGGATCGGAGCTTCAGGATCCTCGACGCAAACGAGCGGTTCCGAAGGAACTTCGGTGAGTTCGAAGGACGTTTCTGCTACCAGGTCTACAAACAGCGGTCGGAGCGGTGCGAGGTCTGTCCCGTGGCCCGGACCTTCCGGGACGGGGAACGCCACGAGAGCGAGGAAGAGGTCCGCACCCTCTCCGGCGAGACGCTATCGGTGCTGGTGCGCTCGAAGCCTATCCTCAACGAGAAGGGTGAGATCGTCGCGGCCATGGAGATGTCCACGGACATCACCCACCTGAAGAGCCTCCAGAAACTCCTCCGAGCCAGTCAGAAGCGCTATCACACGCTCTTCGATCAGGTTCCCTGCTACATCTCCATCCAGGACCCGGATCTCAACATCATCGAGGCGAACGAGGCTTTCGAGGAGGACTTCGGGAGCGTCCTGGGCCGGAAATGCTTTGAGGCCTACAAACATCGCAATTCTCCCTGTGAGCCCTGTCCCGTTCAGCAGACTCTGGATGACGGCCGGCCCCATACCAGGGAGGAGATGGTCACAGCCGGGAACGGAACGCAGCGAAACGTCCTGGTGACCACCGCTCCCATTCGGGAGATGGACGGCTCCATCTCCGGTGTCATGGAGATGAGCGCCGACATCACCCAGGTGCGGGAGCTGGAGGATCGCCTGACCCAACTGGGCCTCCTCATCGGGTCCGTCTCCCACAGCCTCAAAGGTCTTCTGAACGGATTGAGCGGGGGGATGTACCTGGTGAACTCGGGTTTCGCGAAGGGGGACGAGACAAGAGTGAAGAAGGGATGGGCCACCGTGGAGCGGAACGTGGTCCGGGTAAAGAGCATGGTCTCGGACATCCTCTACTACGCAAAGGACCGTGTCCCAAACTGGGAGACGCTCTCTGCGGCGGAGGTGGCCGGGGACGTGGTGGGGATGATGGAGAGCAGGGCCCAGGAGTTGGGCGTGGCTCTCAAGCTGGAGGATCTGAAGTCGGCAGGGGAGTTCCAGGGCGACGGCCAGGCCATCCGTGCGCTCCTGGCCAACCTGGTGGAGAACTCACTGGATGCGTGCCGCCTCCATCCCCAATGCGACGGCCACAGCGTCGTTCTCCGGCTCGGCGGCGATGCTGAGAAGGTTCTTTTCGAAGTGGCAGACGACGGCATCGGGATGGACCAGGAGACCCGGGAAAAGGCCTTCACCCTCTTCTTCTCCTCCAAGGGGACCGGGACGGGGCTGGGGCTGTTCATCTCGGACAAGATTGCCCGGGCCCACGGCGGTGAGATCGATCTCGAATCCGCCCCGGGCGAGGGAACGAAGTTCATCGTATCATTGTCGAGAGAAAAGCCGAGCCCAGAGGAGCTTCCCTCCTCTCCCATGATCAAGGGGAGTACAATCCATGCCTGATGGTCAGAAGACGATCCTGGTGGTGGACGACGATCCCGATGCCCGGGATTTCTTCGTCACGGTTCTGGAGGACCATGGGTACGCCACCGTTTCAGCCCGCGACGGCAACGAGGCGCTGGATCGAATCGGGGACGCTCTCCCGGACCTCGTGACCCTGGACATCACCATGCCGGAGAAGTCGGGAGTGGGGGTGTACAGGAAGCTGAGGGAGGACGAGGGCCTCAGGGACATTCCGGTGATTATCATCACCGGCGTCTCCGACGACTTCAAGCACTTCATATCCACCCGCCGGCAGGTCCCGCCTCCCGAAGGGTACCTGAGCAAGCCGGTGGAGCCCGATCAGCTTCTGGAGAAGGTCAGAGAGCTGGTGGGGTGACCCCCTTCTTTCTGCCACCATCCCGAGGAGGACGTCTCCTTGCCCGGCGGTCCGGCGGTTCCCCCTACCGGACGGCCAGCCAGTAGGCCTTGAAGACCACTGTAGAGAGGAAGAACCCCAGGGGCACGTTCACCAGCACCCCCACGGTGAACGCCCAGAACGGGGGCATCCCCCACTTGGTGAGGTCTCTGAAGCGGGTGGTCAGTCCGATACAGAGGAAGGTGAACACGAAGGTCCAGGTCCGGAGCGTCTTGATGGGAGCGATCAACCTGGGCGTGATCTCCGTGTCGAAATCCATGGCCGAACCGGCCACCAGGAAACTCATGATGATGGAGGCCAGGAAGAACCCGATGACGAACTTCGGGAACCGTTCCCATATGACCCCGGCCCCCAGGCGACGGGCCGAACCCTCCCCGGATTTCGTTTCCCAATAGGTCACCGAGACAATGGAGAGGACCAGAGCCCAGATCCCGATCCAGATGTCCCGCCCGATGACCTTCATGAGGGTGAAGGTCTGGATCGGCGCCTCGGTGCCGGCGTTGGAAGCGATGGTCTGTGCGGCCGCGAAACCCGCCGCGTCGGCGAACTCACTAGTCCCGATCCATGCTCCCGCCACGCCCGGCTCCAGGCCCAGCCAGCCGGAGGCGTAGGGAAGGAAGAAGATCATGACCAGGGCCCAGAGGGAGACGATGGAGATGGAGACGGCGATGTGCTCCTTTTCGGCTTCCACCGCTCCTCCCACCGCTATGGACGCCGAGACTCCGCACACTGATCCCCCGGCCCCCAGGACCGCGGCGAAGCGCTTGTCCAGCCCAAAGAGCTTCGTGGCCACGAAGAACATGGTCAGCCAGGTGCACACCGACACGATGGTGGCCTGGAAGAAGGCGATGGGACCAGCCGTGATGATCAGTGTGAGGGGGAGCGTTGCGCCCAGCAGGACGATCCCCGTCTTGATGTAGTACTCTGTCCGAAGGGAGCTCTCGAGCCAGTTTGGCATCCTCCAGAGGTTCCCCACCACGAGACCGAGGAGAAGTGCCACCAGGGGAGCCTCCAGGCTCTTCTGGTGAAAGAACTGGCTCTGGCTGACTACGAGAATGAGGAGGGAAGTGACGAAGATGATGGTGAAGCCCGGGACATACTGCTTGGGGCTGTGTCCCATCACCGCCGTGCTGAATGTGAATATCACGCCGAACACGGCAAAGAGAAGAATGTACCAGGGCCACTGTCTCGCCAGGTGCGAGGCAACCGTCGAGAATGCGGTCCAATCCCGGGGCGGGCTCACAGCCAGGGGTCCGAGCGTGCCCCCCGTGACGAAGAAGACAATCGCGATGATGACGATTCCCAGACCCAGCCAGACTGCCCACCAATCTTCCTTCTTCCAGAGGGCCGAGATCCCTTGAGGACTGCTCATCAAACCCCTCCTTCCGCTGCCAAATTCAAAGAGCCCCTGCATCCGAGCCACGGGGCTCCGACGTTGAGTAACTCAGTTTAGCATTATTCTGGCGGTAGGCAATGTGGGATATTCCTGCAATATTCGAAGGTCGATGAGCGGGAGATATTCTCCGAAGACCTGGATGAGGATCGAGAGCTGAATGGCAGATGCAACCTTGAAGGAACGGCTGCGGGGCCTCCTGGAAGACGGAAGGCTTGAGGAGATCGCCGACCTGGTGAAGGTGAGGAAGCGAGCCCTGGGCAGCCTGATTGCCCTGACCTTCGATGCCGACCCTCAGGTGGTGTGGCGAGCCATCGAAGCCATGGGGATGTCCGCCGAGAGACTGGCGCCCTCCCACCCGAATTATGTGAAGGAACACATGAGGCGTCTCTATTGGCTCATTACCGAGGAGTCGGGTGGGGTCTTCTGGCGGGCTCCCGAGTGCATGGCCGAATGCTGCGTGCGGCTCCCGGAGCTGCTCAAGAGTCATATTCCCATCACCTTCCATCTTCTGGAGACCCTGGAGGAGGAGGATCTCGAGCACTTTCGCCCGGGTGCCCTCTGGGCCATCGCCCGACTCGCGGAGCTGGCCCGGCATGACCTCCCCGCGATCCTCCCCCTGGTGGAGGATGCCCTGGGGTCTTCCGATCCTCAGGCTCGTGGGATGGCGGTGTGGTGCCTGGGAAGTGTGGGGGAGGTGGAGACCCTCGCTCGCAGAGAGGACCTGCGGGCAGACTCGGGCCCGGTACGGCTCTACCGGAACCGGACGCTGGAGGATACGACGGTGGGCCGCCTCACCGGCGAGATCCTGGAGGAGACGGCCCAGCGGGTCTGATTCCTTCTCACCTTCCTTCTCACCCCTCCGATTCCCGGGCCGCCAGGAGGCACTCCAGGAGGCCGTCCAGCGTGTGTGGGGAAGCCTCGAGAGCGACTTCGTGTCCGAGCTCCCTCAGCGTGGCGGAGGTCAGGGGACTGATGCTCACGAGCTTCGAGGACCCCAGGAGCTCTCCGTATAGCTGGACGAGCGACCGGGCAGTGGGGGAGCTCGTGACCGTGATCCAGGTCACTTCGCCGGCCCTCAGGGCATCGGCCACGTCCTCGTTCGGTTCCTGGATCTCCACGGTCTGATAGACCGGAATCTGATCCACACCGGCTCCGATCTCCTCCAGCTCTTCCGCCAGGACGGGTCGGTCACCCGAGGCCCGGACCAGGAGGAATGCGCCGCCCGGGGCGTCCTGGCTCAGGGTCTCAGCGAGCTCCGCCGCGTCCACCCGCTCCGGAGTGAGATCGGCCTTCAAGTGATACTGGCTGAGGCGTTCCGCGGTACCTCTGCCCAGAGCCGCGATGCGGACCCCACCCAGGGTCCGTGCGTCGCCGCCCTCTTCGAAGACCCGGTTCAGGAGACCGTCCACCCCGTTTCCGCTGGTGAAGACGAGCCAATCGTAATCGTTCAGCCGCGCCAGAGCGGCGTCCGCCACGGACCAGTCGGGAGGGGGTGCCACTCGGATCGCTGGTTGGGTGAGGACTTCGGCGCCCAGGACCGTGAGCCGCTGTCTGAGCTTTCCGGAGGTGCGCCTGGATCCCGCCACCAGGACACTGGTTCCGAAGAGGGGCCGTTCCTGGAACCAGGAGAGGGAGGGGGCATGGTCTACCACCTTTCCCACCACGAAGAGCGCCGGAGGTTTGAGGCCCTTCTCACCCACTACCTGCGCCACGGTACCCAGAGTACACTTGCAGGTCTGTTGCCGGGCCCTGCTGCACCACTGGACCACGGCTACCGGCGTGTCCGGTGATTTTCCGTGCTCCATGAGGGCGCCGCTCCACCGGCCCGCCCACTTCACTCCCATGTAGAAGACCAGAGTACCCGGGAAGTCCGCCAGGGCCCGGTAGTCCAGGTGCGACTCTTCCTTGTCGTCCCGTTCGTGTCCCGTGACCAGCGCCACCGCAGAAGCATCTTCATAGTGGGTCAGGGGGATCTCGGCATACGCGGCAGTGGCGAGCCCCGAGGTGATCCCGGGGACGATCTCGAAGGGAACGCCCGCGGCCCGACACGCGTCGGCCTCGTCCCCACCTCGGGCGAAGATGGAGGCGTCCCCCCCCTTGAGGCGGACCACGTTGCGGCCCTCGAGGGCAGCCTTCACCATGACTTCGGTGATCTCGTCAGGAGTGAGGGATCTCCCGTGATCGTGCCGCCCCAGGCGGACGAGCTCCGCTCCGTCCGGCGCGTACTCCACCAGCGTCGGATTGGCCAGGTAATCGTAGAGCACCAGATCGGCTTCCTGGAGGCACTGGACGGCCCGGACGGTGATGAGACCGGGATCCCCGGGTCCCGCGCCCACCAGGTGGACGCTTCCGGGTCTTGGATTCAGGGTTTGGGTCATGGTCGTAGGAGTATGGCCGGAGTCAGCTCCGGTCGTCGTTCGCGATCTTCTTCACCAACTCGTGAAAGAGACGGTTCTCACCGATGGGGGTGAGGAGCTCGAGTCGCCCTTGGGGAAACCGCCGGGCAAGCTCAGTCACCATGGGACGGATGTCCTTGTCCACGTGCCCGGCGGTGGCCATGAAGAGGGGAAGAAGGCGGAACTCCCTGATTCCCCTCGACCACCCTTCCTCCACCACCTCAGGGAGCGTGGGTCCGGTGAACTGCATGAATGCCAGCCGCACCTCGCCCGCAGGATCGCCGCCCTGAACCCGCTCCGCGAGCGTCTCCAGGGACTGCCTCCACCTCTGATCTCTGCTGCCGTGGGCGATGAGTATGATCATCGGACTCCCGGTCAATCGATGGCCGGGGGCTCGGACTCCGGCTCATCCGCGAGTAGATCGGCGATGCGGTCCCGGGTAGCCCGGGAGCGGGACGGGTCCTCCCCATCCGTGAACACCGCGATGGTCAACCCGTCTCCCTGGTGGAGGGCGCCGAAAATGAACTCCGACCGCTCCGAAGCTGAAGCGTCGCAGGTCAAGACGCCCAGCTCTCTTCCGGCCTCCACCAGGCGGGCGTTCAACCCTTCGTCGTCGGTAGCCGCCACTGCAAGAAGAGCGCCATCCAGATGGGCTGTTTCGAAGGACTCCCGGGTCCATGCGATGGATCCCTCCGCCGCCAGCGCCTCGAGCCTGGACGAGGCGTCCGGGGAGACGAGGTGGACTGTGGCGCCGGCCCTGAGGAGATTCTCCACCTTGCGGGTCCCGATTCTCCCGCCTCCTACAACCACGCACTTGCGCCCGCGGACATTCAGACCGATGGGGAGGTACTTCATGGGGCTCCGTAGCTCAGTGGCCTGCCGAGACGATTCCGCTGGCGGCCAGCGTCAGGATCACGACCTCGAGAATGGCGATGGTCCCGTAAATCCAGTCCCTCTTCCGAAAGAGGGTCGGCAGGATTCCCAGGTAGCAGACGACGGTGACCAGCGCAAGGAGAGCGATCCCGACGAAGTTGAGATAGTCGCCACGGTTCAGGACGGCGGTCCAGCCCCATCCCACCACGATCCCGTCCCGGTGGAGGAACTCGTGGTTGATGGCCTCCAGGTACTCGTGGGCCGGGAGGGTCCAGTAGTTGGGGAGCTCCTGGATGGGCACCGCCGGACCGATGATCCCCGTGAGGTAGAGGAGGAAGGTGGCCAGGAGGACACCCAACCCCAGGTACATCCCGCCCGCGAGGATTCTGGCGTAGAGCAGCTGCTCGTCGGACGCCCTGGCACTCTCCCCCGGCTCCGGTCCCGGCGCCACTTCCTCCCGGCGGCGGGAGAGGAATCGAATCTCTTCCGCCTCGGAGTCCGTGGGGATCGGAAGCTCCTCGTCCTCCTCGGATTCCGGCGGGTTCACGAGATCCCTGTAGTCGGTCATTCTGGTCTCCGCGGTGCTTCCCACCGTCAGATGATGAAGGGCAGATCCAACCCCTTCGTGATGGCTTTCGCCCCCGAGAAGAGGAGCATGGCGATGACGATCCACCGTACGAAGGTGGGTTTCGCCACCCTGAGGATTCTCACGCCGATGAACGATCCAGCCATGATGCCCAGGAGGGACGGGACCACCATCATGGGGATGACGCACCCCTGGTTGAGGTAGATCCAGGCCGCCGACGTATCGGTGATGGAGAGGAGGAACTTGCTGGTGGCCACACTGATCTTGAGGGGTGCCCCCATCAGGAGGTTCAGGACCGGTACGTTGGCCCAGCCGGCTCCCAATCCGAACATTCCGGCGGCGAACCCGATCCCGATGAAGAGAAGGAGGCCGGGCAGCGTCCTGTGAACCTTCCAGTTCACCGTTTGGCCCAGGCTCGCCTCGGTGTACACCCCATAGATGCCCAGAATCGAGGAGAGACGGTCGGACTCCGGAACGTCGGGGAAGGTGGATTTCCTGGCCGTGATCATGAGGATCACGATGCCCAGAATCGTCGCCCCGAGGGCGGTCTGCACGATGCTGGTGGGGAGGGCCAAGCCCACCATCGCGCCCCCGATGGCGCAGGCGGAGGCGATGAGGGCCAGGGGCATGGCGAGTCGCAGACTCGCCAGGTTCATCCGGAGGAAACCAGGGCCGGCGGCCAACGCGCCGCAGAGCGCCACCAGGAGCCCGGCCCCCCGCACGAAGTCCAGGTGGAATGGGAAGAAGCCGCTGACGATGGGAACATAGAGTACTCCACCCCCCACTCCGCCCAGCGCCGCCAGAATGCCCATGAAGAAGGTCATGAGGAAGAGGGCCAACGGCCACACCCACCAGGCCGTGGCGGCTCCGGCCTCCAGAGCGGTGGCGGCCGCCTCCTGGGCCCCCATCAGGGCTTGGGGCAACATCAGAAGAAGGAGGCCAGGGGCCGAAGCAATGCGGACAAAGCTGAAGAGACGCTGCATCGGGGAACCTCTTCGCCTTCGCTCCCTCAGTCTC
>JASFRP010000095.1:0-8770 GCA_050114895.1 Gemmatimonadota bacterium | reverse complement strand
GCGCTCCCCGCTCGGACCGGAAATGGCTCAGGTGGCCCACCCCGAGTGCCAGAGTAGTGAGCCAGAGAACGGCGGGCACCGCAGGAATGGACCTTCCCAACCACTCGGAGACGACCACCAGGACAAGACCCACCGCCAGGAGGTTGGCCAGGTCCAGGGTCGAGAGAGGGACCTTCTCGAAGAAGGGATGGGGATGCTCCTGGTGGGTAACGTCATCCCCCTCGCCCGGAATGGCGGCCGGGTAGAAGCGGTGCAGCCAGATGGGCAACGTCAGGCAGACCGCGAGCCAGATGCCCGTGGTGAGAGCATCGGCGGCCGTGGCCCCGGCGAACAAAAAATCCGGGAGGGCCACCCCCCGACCGACGGACACGAAATTCACGGATCCACCGGAATAGGTTCCCGTGAATACGCCGGCGAGGCGCCATGCGTTGTCACCAAAGGTACCGGTAAGGGCCAACCCTCCCATAAACGCCCCCAGACCGGTACCGAACGAGGCCAGGAGAAAGGCTCCGATCATCCTGGGGCCCGCCACCTTCAGGTCCGAGAGGTTCACGGCCAGGAGGAGCCAGGCGATGGCCAGAGAGGTGAGCGGTCCCTCGATGATGGAATACACGGGGGAAGAGGAGGGAACCAGACCTGCGTTGGAGAGGAGAGCCCCCAGGACCAGGGCCATGAGAGACGCACCGATCCTGGATAGCCAGCGCACCTTCGCGTCCAGAATGAACGCCAGAGCCGTGGCAACGCCGATGATGGCAGTGAGGAGCAGAGGGGATTGGATCAAGGGGCCACCCTCCCCTGCCAACCAGGACCGGCCAGCCCCTCCTGCTCACTTTCTCTCCCTTTCAGCGACACCCTCCGCCTCCCCCGGGGTTCAGCGGCTCCAACCCCCGGGGTGTGGCCCCATCCGCTTCAGAGTAGTGATTATAGCGTTTGACAACATGCTCCACTGCCTCTTCCGGCGAATCCGTGACCTTGAACAGATCCAGGTCTCCTGGAGAGATGTTCCCGGCCGCCTCGATGGTGTTCTTGAGCCATTCCAGAAGTCCCCCCCAGTATTCCGAGCCGAACAAGACCACTGGGAAGTGCTTGATCTTCCCGGTCTGAATCAGTGTCAGGGATTCGAAGAGCTCGTCCAGCGTGCCAAAGCCACCGGGGAAGATCACGAAGGCCTGTGCGTACTTCACGAACATGGTCTTGCGAACAAAGAAATAGCGGAAGTGGATTTTCATATCGGCGAACGCGTTCACGTCTTGCTCGAAGGGAAGCTCGATGTTCAGCCCCACGGAGCACACCCCAGCTTCCCGGGCCCCCTGGTTCGCGGCTTCCATCATCCCGGGTCCGCCTCCCGTGATGATGGTGAAACCGGCTTCCCCCAGGAGTCGGGCCGTTTGAACGCACTTCTCATACATGGGGTTTTCCGGGCCGGTTCGGGCCGATCCGAAGATGGTCACCGCAGGCCCGAGGCGGCTGAGCTCCTCAAACCCCTCCACGAATTCTCCCATGATTCGGAAGACTCTCCAGGACTCCCGACCCACCGCCACCACTGGACTCTCCTCCAACTGCTCCACTGCCGCCAGTAGGAAGAGCTCGTCTTCGGTCTTGCGGTACCCACTTCGAGGTGTTGCTGGGGCTTCAATGCTGTGTTCGCGAGCCATCGAGATATTCCGTTCTCCGTTCCGATCCTCGGGGTGCGGCCCGAGGGCCTGCCGAGATCTACTCTCCGTTCAAGAACGACTCCGCCGCCGCCCTGTAAGCCGGGAACATGGGCTGATGATGGTCATACCCCGGGCGGGACAACTTCAACTCGTCGTCATAGACGTCCAGGAGGTGGCGATAGTAGTCCCTGGCCACGGTAGAATCACCCAAGCTTACCGCTGCCTCAGCCCCGGCTCCCAGGAGGAGAACGTAATCAGGGACCTGGGCGAGGCCTTCCCGGACCTTCCCCAGGGCGGCCTCGTAGTCCTCCCCAACGATGTAGAGCAAGGCATAGTGGTAGAGGCGGTCAGGGTCCGTGGGATTGATCTGCTCATAGATGAATAGGGCCTTGGGAAGGAAGAACTCCACATCGGCCAGGTCACCGGTCGAGCTCGAGCTCATCACCCGGTTGAAGAGGATGGTCCCCTGCTCGTCCAGGGTCATTGTGGACAGGTCCACGGCGGCTGCGCCCCCACTCCCGCCCCCACTTCCCGGGGGAACCGCATCCCCACCGGTTCCCCCTCCCGGAGCAGCGCTTCGGCTCAGCACGGGATACCCCAGCGCCACAAGCGTGACCACCAGCAATACACCCGCGGCCCACCAGGCCACATTCGCGTTCCCCGGAGGGGTTCCCTCCGCCTTGCTCCGCCCCGGGCGTCTGCCCTCGGCTGGAGATGGCCCCGGAGGCGGTCCTTTCCGGCCCTGCTTTCCCAGGGGCTTTCCGCAACTGGTGCAGAACTTGCCACCCGGAGCAACGGAAGCACCACAGCTCGGGCACTTTTCAGCTTTGAGGGAGCTCCCACAGGAAGAGCAGAAATTTCCCGAGGCCTCCGCACCACAGGTAGGGCACTTCATCGCTATCACCACTCCAGATCCACAAGAAAGGATACTGCCTCCGCCAAGGAGAGGCCGTGATCAATCTAGCCAGGGAAGCCCCCGAGGTAAGGGGCCGGTCCCCGGCCCAAAAGCCGCGAGCGCTCGGGGCCGGGGGCGTCCCTCCCCCGCTACCTGCCCCCCGCCAGTGCGTTGAATAGTAGAGGCCAGGTGCTCACCGTCTGTCCCCGGTAGTCGGGCTGAAATCCGAACAGGATTACCGAACCTTCTCCGACCTGGGCCTCGACAATAGCCGGCTTCCCCGCCAGATGTTCCGGACCTAGAAGCCACCCGGAAAGCAGGGGGTTCCCCTCGGCGAAACGCGCTGCTACCTGGATCTGTGGGTCCATGACGTCGAAGGCCCGGCTGCTGGTCCAGAACCACGCAGGTGTCGACGCACCCTCCCCTCGGGTCACGGGGTGGTCCGGCACCAGGTCTACCTCCAGGATCGATCCCGGTATGAAGAAGTCCTGGGGGGGAAGGCGCTCCACCGCATTCGAGATGCTCAGGTCGAGAGCCTCGATGACGAAATCGGTGGCCTCCTCGATGGCCACGACCCGGCCCCCCCTCCGCACGAAGCTCACCAGGGATTGGACCCCGTCCTCCCCCAGGCCCCCGCTGTACTCCGGCGGCACCCTCCCCTGGGGGAATCCCTCTCGGATGGACGAAGCAGCCTGGTTCTGGAAGAGAATCACATCGTAATCCGCCTCGAGATTCCCCTGCCGGATCCGGGCGTCGTGGATGGTATCGTATCTCAAGCCGTGCTGGTCGAAGACCCAACGAGTCCATCCTTCGGAGATGGGTTCCTGCCACGACTTGTAGACGCCGATGCGCGGGGCCGCGTCGCCTCGAAGCGCTTCGGGAAGGGTGAAGGCCCAGTCGGGAATCTCGATGGGGTCCGAGAGCGGGACGGCTGGAAGCTCTTCCAGGGGAGAATACTCGACACCCATCAGAAGACCCAGGGTGTGAGCCGTCACGTCGTAGGGGCGAAGAGGGGGCCCTCCCGGATACTCCCGAAGGTCCGGATAATGCTGAATCTCGAGCATCGTCTCAGCGAAAGAGGCATAGGGCTGATTCATGGGGATCACAAAACTCCCCTCCGGGTAGGTGCGCCCTCCTGCCGTGAAGCTGCCCAGGGACCTGTGGACCTCCACATCTCCGGTGGTGAGGATCCTGAGCACATAACTCAGGCCGGCCTCGTTTGCCTGGTCGCCGGGGATCACCCAGGCTTCGGGCCATCGGTCCCAACCCTCCACCGCCCTCTTGTTGATTTGATAGAAGTTCTCCAGCCAGTAGGGGCGGTTACGTGCGGCGTTGTTGAGGAGGGCCATGACTCCAGCCTCCATGTAATCCACGATATCCGGTAATCCCCATTCTCCTCCCTCCCATGGCCACGGGAAGTTCCAGGAGGGCACGGTCATATCCCCGCCTCTCCCGGACCTCAGGTCTTCCAGGGAGATGGTTACCGGAGTGGCGATCTCTGCCGAGGCGGTCTCACTGAGGATCCTCACGCCTCCGTGGTAATGCTGGTAGGCACGAGCCGGGGTGAATCCGTCGTACCGCTGATGGATCACCGCCCCCGGCATACCCTTGGCCGCGAGCTCGGCGGCCATGTACGATCCCAGCTGGTTCACCCCGGCGATGAGAGCAGGGTCGATGTTCTGTTCATAGGGGTCGATAAAGGGAGGGAAGAAGATCCGGGTGCCGTCGGAGCCCGTCTGGTGAATGTCGTGCACGATCTGGGGGTGCCAGACATTGTGGGCGCCGAGGACGGTCAGCTGGGTTTCCACCTGCGTGAATGCGTACCAGTCCCTGTTATTGTCGTGGCCCGTGTAATAATGATAGAGCCAAGGCAGGGGCGCCGCCTCATATTCTGTCCCCACCCAGCGGTTGTACCAATCCGCCACCCACTGCTCCCCATCCGGGTTCAGGGAGGGGATGTCCAGGAGGACCACCTCATCGAGGATCTCCAGGACCTCGGGATCCTGGGAGGTGGCAAGCCGATAGACCAGGCGTGCAGCCATCTGGGGCCCACCGACCTCCGTGGCGTGGATACCGTGTGTTACCAGGACCACGGTCCTCCCCTCATCCAGGAGAAGGGGGACCTCATCCTCTCCGGAAAGGCGCCGTGGATCCGCCAGCTTCATCTGGATCTGGTGAAGCTCCTCCAGCCGATCCTGGTTCGCGGGACTGGTGACCGTAAGCATGATGAACGGCTGGCCGCGGGTCGTGGAGCCCAGAGTGTCGACACGCACCCTGCTGCTGGCCTCGGCGATCTTTTCGTAGTAGGCGGTTAGCTGGTCCCAGTTGGCCAGCTTCCGGTCGGTCCCGATCTCGAAGCCGAAATGGGACAAGGGGGTGGGAACTTCCTGTGCGACTCCAACGCTTCCCCACAGAAACAGAGCCAAGAAGACTGCCAGGTGCCGATTGTACATGCGTCTCTCCTCGCAAGTGTCCGGTCAGGAAGATGGGAATGGGATCCTTCCCCTGCAATCCGCCGTTGCCGGTGCTCGAAACATCCACAGGGGGAGGACACGCTCCAGACGGACGGGGGACCCCGGAGCTCTACAGCCCCGTTGGATACTCCAGGAACTCCCACTCCACTCCGAAGCGGTCCGCGACAGCGGCCCCCAGTGCCTTGACGCCGAAGGTCTCGGTGGCATAGTGGCCCCCGAGGTAGAGGTTTACGCCAAACTCCATGGCCTCGTGATAGTGCTGATGGGCTGCCTCTCCCGTCACCAGGGTGTCCAATCCCGTTTCCGCGGCTTCCCGGATCGCCGATGCGCCCGCGCCGGTCAACACTCCAACCCGGTCCACGACGTCCGGACCACCGGCAACGAGGTGCACATCGCCCCCAACGGCTTCCGAGAGGCGCTTCTTCAGGGCCTGCCGATCCAGGTTCGTCGTAGCGCACCACCCGATGGGGATGTCCTGGTAGCGGCCGAAGGGCTCCGTGGGTTCGAGCCCCATGGCCCGGCACAGGAGGGCGCAGTTACCCAGCTTCGGGTGGGCGTCCAGTGGAAGGTGGAGGGAATAGAGGCCCAGACTTCCCGTCAGCAGGGCATGGACCTTTCTGAATCTGGGCCCCGTCAGGGCTCCGAGACCGTCCCAGAAGATACCGTGATGGACGATCAGCAGCTGGGCCTCCCGCGCCACCGCAGCCCGGATGGTGACCTCGCTGGCATCCACCGCGACGGCGATGCGATGTACGTCCGCAGGTCCTTGCACCTGGAGTCCATTCAGAGCATTGGGGTAGTCCTTGCACTCCGAGACCCGGAAGGTCTCCTCGAGGAATTGGAGTATAGGTTCTAGAGCAGCCATTCGTGGAAGTCCCTTCCCGTGGGGGCCCGGGGTGGGGCCAGAAGATACAGGGGAATGTGGAAAAGCGCCTTCTCCGAGTTGACCGAGAACCTCGAGTTCTCCTAAGGCACTGTTAGAAGATCACTTACATGGTCAAGGCGGATTTCCACACTTGTGGGAAACGGGGGTGGACGGGAATCCGAAACCTCCGGCCGTTCATCCCCTGCAGTCTATTTCGGAGGTTCTGTCCCCGGCTTGGCCAGAGGTGGGGTGGTCTCGGCGACGCCCTTTCCGATCTTCACGGTCCCGTTGAGGACTGCCCCTTCCTCCACTTGCATCCGCCCCGCTGAAATCTCCCCCTCCACCCGACTTGCGGCCTGCACCTCCAGCCGGGACTCGGCCTTCAACGACCCCTTTACCCGGCCCGAGATCACCGCGTCCTGTGTCGAGATGTCCCCCTCCACGAGCCCGTCCTTTCCCACCACCACCGCCTTGCCGGCCCTGATATTGCCTTGGACCGTGCCCTCAACCCTCACTGCCCCGTTCGTGTCGCAGTCGCCGGTAATCTTCATCCCAGGTCCGATGATGGAGATCACCTGTTCCGGCGGGCTCGAGCTCACCTCCCTCTCACGGGCCATTTTGCCCCTCCTCTTCTTCGAATCGTCTGTCCAATGTCTCTTTCGCGCCGGTTCCCCCTGGGGGCCACCGGGACTCTCCTCCTGCTACGATGGCTGTTCCACCAGGGTCAGCGGATCCACCGGCAACCCGTCAAGCAGGACCTCGAAATGGAGGTGAGGCGCCGTTGACCGGCCTGAAGAGCCGGTGAGGCCGATAACCTCCCCCCGACGTACACTCCGGCCCCGGTCCACCAGGATGGCCGATGCGTGGGCATACACGGTCTGGTATCCCTGCCCATGATCCAGAACCACGAAGCGACCATAGATGGGGTCTTCGCCCGTCCTCAGGACCCTCCCGGCTCCGGAGGCACGAATATAGGAGTCCGTGGCAACGGCGATATCCAGGCCCGGGTGGTCTCCGGCTTCTCCCTGCACCAGGGGCTGGGTCACATAGCCCGTCTCCGCCAGGGGCCAGGCCGACGGGACGGTTTCATCGCCAAGATCTGGGCTCTCCAACGTCCGGGTTCCAGGGAGACCAACAGGCGGAAGCCAGAGATCGGGGGCAACTGGGTCGGCAGTAGGCCCGAACAAAGACCGAAGATGGAGGTACTCGGCCTCCAGGTCGTCCAACTGTTGTACCAGTGCCACAATCTGGCCGCGCTCCGCCTGGAGAGAATCGAGAAGGGCCTCCTGTCTCCACCCCTTGGCGGCCTCCAGGGCCAGATACCACCAACTCATGGCCATGAGAGCCATCGCCACGACCAGGGATATTGCTCCCAGGAAAGCCCATCTGGTACCCGCCGGGGAGAGGCGGATGCTTCTGCTCTCTCCACTCTCTTCCGGGACGATCATGATCCTCAGACCGCCGCGCTTCCTCTTCATCTGGCGTTACTCCAACACAGAGGAGGCTTCCTTCCCCGTCAGGAGAAGAAAGACCCGCTCGAAGTCTTCGGGGCTCAGGAAGGGCACTTCGATGACCCCCTTCCCCTTTCTCCCCCGGCGGAGCACGACGCGGGTCCCAAGGACGTTCCTCAATTCCTCCTGAAGAGCCTGGACAAGGGGGTCCTGGGTCCTTGTTCCCGTCGCCGTCTTTGTCTTCTCGGGCCCTCTGCCGCGCTTGACCATCTCCTCTACCTGCCGGACCGACCAGCCTTCCCTGACGGCTCTCCTGGCCAGATCGCCGGCTCTGACCGGATCCTCCAGTCCCAGGAGTGGGCGAACATGCCCCGCGGTCAAGGAACCGTCCGCCACGAGCTTCCTCACGGACGGAGGGAGGTGGAGAAGGCGGAGGGTGTTGGCGACGGTGGATCGGTCCTTCCCGACCGCCTCGGCGATTTCCCCCTGGCTCAGGCCGAAGGAGTCCGTCAGGACCTTGTATCCCTCTGCCTCCTCCAGAGGTCCCAGAGCCTCCCTCTGGAGATTCTCCACCAAGGCCAGGACCAGCAGGGTCTGATCATCCACGTTCCTGACGATTGCCGAAACTTCCGTCCATCCCAACTGTGAGACAGCTCTGAAGCGACGCTCCCCGGCCACCAACTCCCAACGGTCCGACCCTGATGGCGCCGGACGGACCATCAGGGGCTGGAGAAGTCCGTTTTGGCGGATGGAATCTGCGAGCTCGTTCAGTTCCTCAGGTTGGAACTCCTTGCGGGGCTGGAACGGGTTGGGTCGAATCCGGGCTACCGGCAACTGTCGCACTTCCCCGGCTTCTGAAGAGGTACCTTCCTCCAGGTACTCTCCCAGCAAGGCACTCAACCCCCGCCCGAGACGTTCCTTCTTCCCTCTGGTCACTCGTCGCCCTCCCACCGACCCCAATCGTTCGGAAGGGACACGGCCTCCCCGAGAAGCTCCTTTGCCAGCGATAGGTAGCTCTGGGCTCCGGCCGAGAGGACGTCATACATCACGATGGGCTCACCGAAGCTGGGAGCCTCAGCCAACCTTACATTCCGGGGAATGACCGTGTTGAAAACCTTGGAACCGAAATACTCCCTGGCATCGTCCGCCACCTGCCTCGAGAGATTCAATCGCCGATCGAACATGGTAAGGAGAACGCCTTCGATCTCCAGATCCGGATTCAGGGCGCGTTGGACCAGGCGCACCGTGTTCAAGAGCTGACTGAGACCTTCCAACGCGTAGAATTCGCATTGGATAGGGATCAGGACCGAGTCGGCCGCCGTGAGTGTATTCAGTGTCAGAAGCCCCAGGGAAGGAGGGCAATCCACCAGGACGAAGTCATACTCTTCCCGAACCGATTCCAGGGCTCTTCTCAGGACCGTCTCCCTGGA
>JASFRP010000094.1:0-8780 GCA_050114895.1 Gemmatimonadota bacterium | reverse complement strand
GCCTGGAGGGGCTGACACTGCCGGATCGTGCCACCCTGGCCAACATGGGGCCAGAGTACGGAGCCACCATCGGCTTCTTTCCGGTGGACAGCGTGACGTTGGATTACCTCAACCGGACAGGGAGAAGCCCCGCCCTGGTGGAGAGGACGGAGCGGGTGAGCAAGGAAATGGGCCTCTTCCACACCCCCGACGCGCCGGACCCCGAATACACCGCGGTTCTGGAGCTGGACATGAGCACCGTAGAGCCCAGTGTGGCTGGGCCCAAGCGGCCCCAGGACCGGATCCCCCTCACAGACCTTCGACCGGCGTTCCAGCGGGACCTTCCCAAGCTCCTCCCTTCGGGATTCTCGCTGCCGTCCGAGAACCGCACAGGCGAGAAATGGGCCGGAGAGGGCGGGCGGGCCCCGAGCCCCGCAGGAGAGCTGGCCTCGGACAAGAGGTCCGTGGCGGCCGGAGGGGCCCGGCCACCGAAAGCGGCCCCGCATCGGGATTCTCGATGGCGCTCCGCGGAGATCCAGCTGAATGGGGAGGGCGTGGAGATCGGCGATGGGAGCATCGTGGTGGCGGCCATCACCTCCTGCACGAACACCTCGAACCCCTCCGTCATGGTGGGAGCCGGCATCCTGGCCAGGAAGGCCGTGGAACGGGGCCTCTCTGCCAAGCCGTGGGTCAAGACGAGCCTGGCCCCCGGGTCGAAGGTGGTTACGGAGTACCTGGACACCGCCGGGCTCACGCCCTACCTCGATCGCCTCGGCTTCAACCTGGTGGGCTATGGGTGCACCACGTGCATCGGAAACAGTGGGCCTCTGGCCGATCCCATCGCCGAAGCCATCCAGGAGAATGGTCTGGTGGTAGCCTCCATTCTCAGCGGAAACCGGAACTTCGAGGCGAGGATCCACTCTCAGGTCCGGGCGAACTACCTGGCCTCTCCCATCCTGGTGGTGGCCCTCGCGTTGGCGGGCCGTATCGACCTGGATGTGTTCAACGAGCCCCTGGGGCACGATCCGGAGGGAAATCCGGTCTTCCTCTCGGACATCTGGCCGACTCCGCAGGAGATAAGGGACACGATCGCCACGTCCCTCAAGCCCGAGATGTTCAAGGAGCGGTACGCCAGCGTCTTCGAAGGAGACGCCCGGTGGAGGGCGCTCCCCGTCCCCGAGGAGAGCAGCCTGTACGACTGGGACGAGAGCTCCACCTACATCCAGGACCCGCCCTTCTTCCACGGGATGGGGCTGGAGGTGCCGCCCCTCGACGACATTCGTGGCGCCCGAGCCCTGGCGGTCCTGGGTGACACCGTCACCACGGATCACATCTCTCCGGCCGGTGCGATACCGAAGACGGAGCCCGGGGGCAAGTATCTGATGGAGAAGGGGGTGGAACCCTATCAGTTCAACACCTTCGGGTCCCGCCGTGGAAACCACGAAGTCATGATGAGGGGCACCTTCGGGAACGTCCGCATTCGGAACCTCCTCCTGACGGAGAAGGAGGGTGGATACACCCTGAAGCTCCCCGAGGGAGAGACGACCTCGATCTACGATGCCTCCATGGCCTATCAAGCCGAGGGGACGCCTCTCGTGATCCTGGCCGGGAAAGAATATGGCACCGGGAGCTCCAGGGACTGGGCCGCGAAGGGAACCGCGCTCCTGGGGGTGAAGGCCGTCCTCACCGAAAGCTACGAGCGAATCCACCGTAGTAACCTGGTGGGGATGGGCGTCCTCCCGCTTCAGTTCAAGCCCGGGGATTCTGTGAAGAGTCTCGGGCTCACGGGCCACGAGAGCTTCGACGTCGTGGGGATCCGCGACCACCTGGAGCCGGGGGGAACGGTCTCCGTCACCGCTCACAGGGAAGACGGCTCCTCGGCGGCCTTCGAGGTGGACGTGAGGTTGGACTCAGAGGTGGAGATCGAGTACTACCAGAATGGTGGCATCCTTCACACGGTCCTTCGAAAGATGGCCACAGGCCAGATGTAAGGAGCGGGCTCGACCCGGAGCAGGATGATGCGCTCAATGAAATCCGGAGGGGGAGGGCGCCGCGCCCTTCCCCTCTTTGTGTTTTTGGCTGTCGCCGCCGGGCTGACCCCGACCGGATCCCCACGTCTATCCGCCCAGACCGTTCAGGGGCAGCTCGTGAACCGGGAGACGATAGAGCCTGTCGAAGGGGCCCTCGTCCTCCTCCTGAGCGCCCAGGGCGAGGAGCACGACGGGTATCTCACGAATGCCGCCGGACGGTTCATACTCCGGGCACCCGGGCCCGGGACCTACATCGTCCGGGCAGAGCGGATCGGATTCGAAACCTCGACTTCCGAGGCTCTCACTCTCGCCCCGGGTCAGATGTTCGGGCTTCGCATGGAGATGGGAGAGGTAGCGATCCAGCTGGACGAGCTCAGGGTGGAAGGGGAGCAGCAGTGTGTGGTCCGGCCCGAGGAGGGGATGGACCTGGCGCGAGTCTGGGAGGAGGCCCGCAAGGCCCTCACGGTTCAGGAATGGACCGAACGGGAGGGGATGTATCGGTTTCAGGTGGTGAACTACGAGAGGGAGATGGACCAGGGTGCCCAACGGATCCTCGGGGAGACCCAGCGGGTCCGTGACGGAGTGGCCACGAGCCCCATCCGCAGCCGGCCCGCAGAGGAGCTCATGGCGCAGGGCTTTGTCCAGCAGTCGGAGGACGGCGGTTGGACCTACTACGGACCCGACGCGAATGTTCTCCTCTCGGACGAGTTCCTGGACACCCACTGTTTTCACCTCCGTTTCGACCAGGAGAACGAGGAGAACCTTGGTCTGGCCTTCGAACCTGCCCACGCCACCAACCTGTATGACATCGAGGGGACCCTCTGGCTGGACCGGGAGACCGCGGCCCTGCGGTTTCTGGAATTCAGCTACACCCAGGCGCCCTACCAAGAAGCCTGGGGTGTGGCCAACGGACGGGTAGAGTTCGAGGAGCTTCCCAACGGCGCCTGGATCGTTCGGAAGTGGTGGATCCGGATGCCGCAGTTGGCCCAGGACCTGGCGGTGGCCGGAGCGGGCCGCACGGGGATATACGTCCGCGGAATTCGGGAAGCCGGAGGCGAGGTCACGCGGATCTCCACCCTGGACCGAACGGAGATCTCCCGGGCGGAGCGGGGGTTCCTCTCGGGGCTGGTGTGGGACAGTACGGGGCACGGACCTCTGGAGGGGGCCAACGTCTACCTCTCCGGAACGACCTACTCCGCTGTGACGGGGGCGGACGGACGCTTCCTCATGGAGGGGATCCCGGAGGGAGTGTTCACCGCCGCATTCACCCATCCGCGCCTCGACACGTTGGGGGTATTGCCGAGGGGGGTGGAGGTGGAGATCACTCCAGGGGAGGGGTCCGAGGTCCTCCTGGGTGTTCCCCGTCTGGGAGGCATCCTGCTGGAGGCATGTCGGGGACAGGAGCGGCCGGCAGGCTCGGCCGTGATCACCGGAGTGGTCCGGGACCAGGCCCGGGGGGAACCGATCCCGGGTGCCTCAGTCCGCCTGGAATGGCTGGACGCCGAGATCCTCGCTCCCAATAGGCTCGGAGGCCAGAACCGGTGGGTGGAGGCGTCCACCGACCAGGAGGGACGCTACACCGTCTGCGATGCCCCGGGAGATCAACTCATCATCGCCCAGGCGACCTTCCTGGACCACCGGAGCGACACGGTCCACGTCCGGGCCCCGGAGGATTCCTACGCCGTGGTGGACCTGGTAGTGGAGCTTCCGCCGGCCCTGGTCCGCTCCGGCCCCCTCCCGAGCTCCTCCTTATTCCCGCAAGCCCAGGGGGGGCCCGAGCACCTCTGTGAGGATGATGGCCTTCCGGAGGTCCTCCGGCGACCCGTCCCCGAACAAATCCTCCTTCAGTTTCACTCCCCCCCGACCTTTCCTGGCCGACAGGGGGGCTTTCCCTCCGGAGGCGGCTAGCGCTCCGGTCCGCTGTGGAGAGGACGACTCGCGGAGGGCCGGACGGCGCTCCTCCCGGGACGAAGGACGGTCACGGTCAACTTCCAGGGGCTCCAGGCTGCGGGCTTCGAAGGGCGGGATCTCCTCCAGCGTCTCCGCCTCCTGCCTGGGTGGACGTGGGGAGGGGGCGGACCCGGGCCCCGGCTCCACCGGTCTGGGCTTCGGAGGCTCTCCCCGGGCCAGGCCGAGGATCTCCTCCCATATCTCCTTGGGGACCAGCCCCTCGGAGGCCCGTCCCTGCTCCCCACGGCCTGCCCCCGCCGGCCCCTGGGCCGTCGGCATTCCGCCTCGGGTCGAGGCGCCGGGCCGTTGGGCGTCTCCCGGGCGCGAAGGGGAGCGGGGGGGAATGGGACGGGGTCCGGGGGACGGCGCATCAGTGGGCCGAGGGGCCGCAGGCTCCCCCGGGGCGCCCTTCTGCTGGCCCTTCCGCTTTCTCCCCACTCCCTCCAGGACGCTGAAGGCGATGAAGAGCAGGACGATGAAGAGGCCCGAAAAGCCTTCCATGGCTCCGCGCCCCTACTCTCTTGATTCCTGCGTAGGCACGTCGTCCTCCCCGGCGATGGACTGACGCATGGCAGTGTCGGACTGAATGTTCCGGTATTTCATGTAGTCCATGACGCCCAGGTTACCACCCCGGAAAGCGTCGGCGATGGCCATGGGAATCTGGGCTTCGGCTTCCACCAGGCGGGCCCGCATCTCCACGACCTGGGCCTTCATCTCCTGCTCCTGGGCCACGGCCATGGCACGCCGCTCCTCGGCCCGAGCCTGGGCCACTCGTTTGTCGGCCTCGGCCTGATCCGTCTGGAGCTCCGCCCCGATGTTTTTCCCGACGTCCACATCGGCGATGTCGATGGAGAGGATTTCGAACGCGGTGCCGGAATCCAATCCCTTGGACAGAACGGTCTTGGAGATGTTGTCGGGATCCTGGAGCACCAACTTGTGGGAGTCTGACGAACCGATGGTCGAGACGATCCCTTCCCCGACTCGCGCCAGGATCGTTTCCTCCCCCGCGCCCCCCACCAACCGGTCGATGTTGGCCCGGACCGTGACCCTGGCCACGGCGATGAGCTGAATGCCGTCCTTGGCCATGGCCGCCACCCTGGGGGTGTTGATGACCTTCGGGTTCACCGAAACCTGGACGGCCTCGAGAACGTCCCGTCCTGCGAGGTCGATGGCCGCAGCTTGGCGGAAGGTGAGGTCGATGTTGGCCTTGTCGGCGCTGATCATGGCCCGCACCACCCGGTCAACGGACCCCCCGGCCAGATAGTGAGCCTCGAGGTCGTTGATCTGGAGGTCCAGTCCTGCCTTGTTCGCCCAGATCAGGGGCCGCACCACTGCAGGAGGGCTGACTTTCCGAAGGCGCATGCCCACCAGGTATCCGATTCCGACCCTGACCCCGGCAGAGATGGCCTCGATCCACAAGCGCACCGGGATGGCCCAGGCGATGACGGAGAGGAGAACGACGGCCCCGATGAGAAAGAAGGTAGTGGTTACCAGAAACTCATCCTGCATTTTCCCATTCCTCCGTTGAAACGTGACCCGGCCGGACCGGGCCGAGGATTACGAAGTCGTCCCTTCCGAGGTCCTGCGTCACATCTTCTCCCGATCCCATCCCGTCAGCCCTGTCCGCCTTCCTCCCCGCTATCGGCCGACGCGTCCTCCAACTTCCGGAGAGGCCGAACGACGTGTCGATATCCCTCCGAGCTCACGACCCTGACGGTGGTCCCGTCCTCGATCCATTCGGATTCGGAGACGGCATCCACCCGCTCCTCCCCGATAAGCACCGTTCCTGACGGCCGGAGATCGGTGAGAGCCACCCCTTCCCTACCCACCAGATCCAGTCTGCGGGGAGCCGACGCCCACCCGTCCTTCCGTTCTCCCTTCGTCACCAGGAAGACCCCGCTTCGAGCTAGCCGATTGCTCTGGGGGAGGTGCCGGAGAAGTGCCCAGGAGGTAAGGAGGATAATGAGCAGGCTGGTGGAGAGGACGGCCCCGGCCTGCGCAAAATCGGGGGCGGTGGGGATCCCTCCGATCAGGCTCAGATACACTCCCGCCAGGACTCCGACCCCGCCGAGGACTCCGAACAACCCGAAGCCGGGGATGATGAAGATCTCGACACCGATGAGCACGACTCCCGCTCCGAACAGGATGAGATCCTCGATCCCCGCCAACCCCAGGATCATGTGGGAGCCGAAGAAGAGGGCCAGGGAGAGGAGACCCGCAAGTCCGGCCAAACCCAATCCGGGGGATTTGATCTCCGCAATGAGGCCCAGGAAACCCAGGGAGAGGAGGAACGGGGACACGATGGGGTTGGAGAGAAAGCGAACCACTCTCTCAGCCCAGTTCACATGAGCATCGTATACCGGATCGCCCGCCAGGTTCAGGGCCTGCATGAGGCCGTCCCAGTCCTCGACTTCCCGGGCATAGTCCAGGGTCACCGCCTCGGAGGTGGTGAGGGTCAGCAGCTTCCCGGCATCCACGACTCCATCGATCTCGATGTCCTCGTCCACCATGGCCTCGGCGACCCGGGGATCCAGCCCCCTGGCCTCCGCCAGCGCCCGCATCTGACTCCGCATGGCAGAGACGATCTTCTCTGGCGCCTTCTCACCGGAACCGACCACCGGGGTTGCCGCACCCATGACGGAGCTCGGCCTCATGAAGATGCCGTTCGTGGCCAGGGCGATCATGGCCCCGGCGGAATAGGCGTGGTGGTTGACGAATGCGTAGACCGGAACCTCCGAGTCCACAATGGCGTTGGCGATCCGCTGAGCTGCGTCCACCCGGCCCCCGGGCGTCTCCAGCTCGAGGATGACGGCGGAGGCCCCGTTTTCCTCGGCTTCCCGGAGACTCCTCTCGACAAACGGCGCAAGCCCCAGCTCTATGACCCCGTGGACCGGGACTCGGTAGACCGATCCAGCGCTGCCCACCTGCCCGTTGAGGAGCGGTGGACTGAGCATCGGCAGGAGGGCCAGAGCAGCAACGATTCTGTGGTGACCGGACATCTCCCGTCCTCTTCCTTTGGGGTGTCGTCCCCTGGGTACCCCTCATGGGGAAGAAAAATCCGCTCCCCGGATCGGCCCTGGGAACGGACTGGGGTCTGTGGATGACCCTGCGGCCTCAGCCCGATGCCGTCCCCAATAGCTGACAGGCATAGTAAGCCCGACGAATCGCTCTGGGATAGTCCCCCGCTTCCAGGGCTTCTTCGGCCCCGCTCGTCAGGCGCCGGATCCGGATCAGCTCTTCCTGGGAATACGAGGGACTCTCGTGGTTTCTTCTCAGGGCATCACCAGCAGTCCTCACAAGGGCCCGTGCAACTTGTTCGGGACTCACCTCCCGGACCGCGTCCGCTGATCGCAGGGCAAGGCTCAGGGCCAGCTCTCCCATCCCCCGTCTGAGCGCCGCCACGGCTTCGTTGTGATACAGCCAGGCGTTCCTCATGGCCGCATCTACGGCGTCGGCTACCAAAAGGAGCTCCACGCCCTGCGCGGCCCGCAGATTCTCCTCGTTCCGGGCCAGGAGATCCGCTACTCCTTCCTCCATCAGATACGGATAGAGGACTCGCGAGACAGAAGGATAAATGGAAGCCCTGGCCTTGGGGCCCTCTCGAGAATCCAGATCCCAGGAGCTCCACCAGGCGTCCAGCTCTCCGGCGACCTGAGTCTCCAGACCGTGGTCCTGCACCAGGTCGGAGACGGTGGGCATGCCCTCGGTGAGGAGCAGCGCCCCGTGGGTCTCCGGTGCCACGGCCATGGCGAGGGGATCATTGGCCCTGTCTTCACAGGCAGACACGAGGAGTGTCAGGGCGACACACACTCCACCCCTCAGGAGGATGGGAACAGAAGGACGGTTCATTCGCAGCAAGATGGACGATTCAGGATTGAGCCTGGCGACATTCCTCCGTTGAGCAAGAAGCGTACCCACACGACTCCTTCCTTGCCCACCCGAAAGGTCGCCGGTAGCTTGCCCCTCGCAGAACCCCGTATGAATTGAATAATGGGGGACATGCCTGCCGGGGAAAAGGCATCCAGCCCATTTCGACCCGCCGAAGGACCCCTGAAGCAAGCCTGAGGCAGGCTCTGAACAACTGGGGAGGTGGAATGAAGAAAGAAGACCTGTTCCCCGACCTGGCACCTGCCGACCCCGCCAGCCGAATCCGAGGTGCCGCCGTCCGAATACGCACCCTGAGAGGCCAGGTGGGCCACGAGGGCCTGACCCCGTCTGCCACCCGGACGCTCATCGATGAGCTGACCATGGCGTTGGAGGAGGTGGCGTCGGCCCTGGACCAGGAGGGAAAGTGAGCGTTAGCTGGATTCGCGGAGGGGCGATCCTCTTCTTCCTCCTCTTTGTCGCGGGGGTCACCTGGCCGGGCATGATCCTGGGGAACCGGATCTTCCCCCTGATCCTCGGGCTGCCATTCTCCATGGTGTGGATCGCCTCCTGGGTGGCATTGTCATTCTTCGTCCTGGTGATCCTGGACAGGACGGAGGGAAAAGGACCGGACCCCAGGGCCCCCGAAGAGTCGGGGTCCCGAGGAAGCGGAGCTGAGCGGGCCGCCATGGACGGGGAGGGATGATGGAGCGCTGGCAACTCATCGGGGCCATCATCGCTTTCTATCTGGCCGTCACCCTGGCAATTGGCCTCCGAGCCGGAAGGAAGGCCTCCAAGAGCGTCACGGGGTACGTCGCCGGGGATCGGGCATTTGGCCTTCTCATCATGTACTTCATCTTCGGCGCCACCATGTTCTCGGCCTTTGCCTTCCTCGGCGGGCCGGGATGGGCTTACTCCAGGGGAGCCGCCGCTTTCTACATTCTCTCCTACGGCGTC
>JASFRP010000093.1:0-8815 GCA_050114895.1 Gemmatimonadota bacterium | reverse complement strand
GTCAGCTGTGTACCGAGGACGGCAACTGCGTGACGGCGCCCACCGTGGAGGTCGTGAGCCTCGGCGACGGGGAGCCGCCGACGCTCCTGCCCCCGCTGGGTATCGCGGCTACCGGGTCTGACGTGGTCACCACGATGCGGATCCGGGATTTGTTAAGCGGCGTCCGGTACGTATCAGTGACATACTTCAGCACCACGACGACCCAGAGGCAGGGATGCTTCGCTTCGCTCACGGAAGACACGCGCCTGGAGGGCACCTGGGCATGCACGATCAGCTTTCCCGAGCTCGCCGCATCAGGCCAGTGGGTCCCGAGTATCAGCGTGAGCGACGTCGCCGGAAACAACCGATACTACTCTCGGCGGGCTTCGGACGGTTTCCTGTGCTATAACGATCCGGTCACTGGACAGGTGTGCCAGGACTTCGGCGACACAGACATCATTCTCGAGTGAGCCCAGCGGCGCGGCGGTTAATTGACCCGTCGGCCGTCAATCGTCGTAACGGAATTCGTGGGCACCGCAATGGCTGAGAAAGAACAGGGAACGTTGACACCACCGCTTTGAACTGCGCTCATTTTCAAAGTCCACTTGGGATATCTGTACGGAAATCGAAAGCTGTGCCCCTGGACCCGTGATCCTTGATGGAATTCGTGGGCACCGCGGCTGCTGAGTAAGAACCGGGAACGTTGACACGGCCCGTTCATACTGTGCCTGTGTTCAAAGTCCATCTTGGATATCTGTACGGAAACCGAAAACGAAGGCCGACTGAGCTTCGGGAAGCTCGAAATCGGCGTCGGAGATGGACTCAGGGTCTCCAAATAACTCGACCTCCAATTAGTCCAGGTTCTGGCTTAGCCAGTGGGTTTGGCGTTCGAAGACAGCCAACCCCCCGAGGACATAGTGATTCTCGTCGCGGTTCTGAGGGTCGCCGAACTCGTCGACGTAGAGGAGGTACATTTGATGCCGGAAGAAAATGGGCCGGGTGAGACCTTGTCTCAGCGGACCGCCGAGGCAGCCCTCCCGACCACTCTCAGTAATGGACGCGATGCGGGAGAGCAGGCCCTCTTCCGCAGCATCGAGGAGGAAAAGGGGCCCGACGAGGGTCTCCGCGCTCCAACTCCCGAAGCCTCGAGTCTCGGGACCCCACCGGCCATACTGCAACGACATTGCAGACAGGACGGTCATCGTAGTGTCCTTTGAACGAGAGATCATCTCTTGACCTCCAAAATGCATGCATGTATCTATGTATGCATGGCGACCAAGACCATTTCCATTGATGTGGAGGCGTATGAGCGCCTCCGGCGCGCGAGAAGGGACCGGACCGAGTCCTTCTCCAAGGTGATCAAGAGGGCCGTGTGGCCCCCTCCGCCTCACACCGCCGGTGCCCTCCTCGCGGCTCTGGAAAAGGCGCCGGTCCTGGATGAGGAGACGCTCCTGCGCCTGGAGGAAGCCCAGGCGGCTGACCGCCCCCCGGAGGATCCTTGGCAGGCAGGATAGCGTTCGACACGACCTTCCTCATCGACCTGCAGAAGGAGCGGAGCAGGGGGGAGACCGATGGGCCGGCCCACCGGTTCCTGGCCGAGGACCTCGACGCCGAGCTGCATCTGTCGGCCACCGCCCTCGGGGAGTTTGCAGAGGGGTTCGAGAGCCGGGAAGACCCCCTCCTCACGACGGTCCGGGAGCTGCACGTGCTTCTGCCCATCGACGAGGAGACGGCCCTGGAGTACGGGAGGATCACCCGGGCCCTCCGGGAAACGGGTCGGCTCATCGGCACCAACGATCTCTGGATCGCCGCCGCCAGCCTGGCCCACGACCTTCCCCTGGTCACGGCCAATCCCGGGGAGTTCCGTAGGGTAGGAGGCCTGGAAATCATCGCCTATCGGTGACTGCTTCAGGATCGCCGCTCAACCACCGCCAGGATTGAAATGTCCGAGCCCCATTTGCTCCAGCAGGGCTCGGAAGCGGGGTTCGGAGCGATACTTGTCCACCTGGTGCGCCGAGGACGGGTAGAGCATCTTCGCGTCCCGCTCACGAATCCCTCGCTCGAACCACTCGTACATCCGGTCGCGGTCACCGAGTCCGGCCCAGCCCCAGGCGATGGCGAGCTCGGAGCCCTGTCCCTGCGCTACCCGGTCCTCGAGCTCAGCAATCACCCGCTCTGCATCGGCGACTCTGCCGACGGACCCGTAGACCCAGGCAAGGGCACCCACCGCATAGATCGCGCGACCACCCAGCTCGAATCCCCGCTCGAACGCCTCGAACGCCTCATCCGACCTGCCCAGGTGACCGAGTATCTCATCGAGAAGCACACTCGATGAAGGTATTCCTGGATACGAACGTCATTCTCGATGTTCTGGCCAACCGGGAGCCCTTTGTGGCGGACTCGGCCGCCGTGCTTTCGCTCATCGAGGCCAGGGCACTGGAGGGATTCACTGCAGCGCATTCGATTCCGACGCTCTCCTACCTCCTCAAGACGGAGGTCGGAAGCGTTCGGGCGCGAGAAGTGCTTATGGATCTCTTCAGGGTGCTGGAGGTCGTTGCCGTGGATCAGGACCGGATCTTCCAGGCTCTGGCGATGAATTGGGAGGACTTCGAGGACGCCATGCAAGCAGCTTGCGCCGCGAAAGGCGAGGTAGACTACCTCCTGACTCGGGACCGGGAGGGTTTCGTCGGAGCCCACGTTCCGGTGCTATCCCCGGCGGAATTCATCGCCCTCCATGGAGGAGATGCGGAGTAAGGGATCGGAATAAGCTGGGCCCTTGGGACCCGTGATCTCTGATGCCTTCGTGACTACCGGACCCGAGTTCAGGATTCGAGAATTTCTCCCCCCCACAGCCGCTCGAGGAAATCCCGGATCGGGAGGATAAGGAGTCCGTCGATTCTCCGCGGACGGGCCTCATTGCAGACTACGATAGCTTGGGCGGGAGATTGCTCCTGATGGAAAGCCTCGAGTCCACGGATGTCCTTTCTCTCCACTCGGGAAGATCCCTTGACCTCAATGGCTACCCGTCCGTCTCCAAGGATGAAGTCTACTTCCAGCCCGCTCTTCGTCCGCCAGAAGTGGACGGGGTAGTGCAGCTCCCGGTAGGAAGAGTGGGCGAGAATCTCCATGAGGACAAAGTGTTCCAGGGCCTTCCCGAAAGCTTCTCCCCGTTCTTGAGGGATCGTCCTGCCCACAAGGGAGCCGGCAACCCCGACGTCGAAAAGGTAGAACTTGGCAGCCTTCGAGATCACTTGACGGTTTTGACGACGCTTGAAGGGAGGAACCCACGTGCCGAGGAGTGTGTCCACGAGGATCTGGTAGTACTCCTTGACCGTCTTCCCGTCCACACCGCAGTCCCGGGCGATGTTGGCGAAGTTGGTCAATTCTCCGTGGGAGAAAGCCATTGCCTCGAAGAACCTTGAGAAGGCCGGGATATTCCGGGTGAGCCCCTCGTCGAATACCTCTTCCTTCAGGTAGTCCCTCGTGTAGGCTCGAAGGGATCGTTGGTAGCGCTCTTGAAGGTAAGGACGTGGGAGCATCCCACGGTTCAGAATCCGAAGGAGGTCCACGGAACCCACTTCCTGGGACGTGAGCGGAAAGAGTTGGAAGCGCCAGGCTCTCCCTCCCAGGAGGTTTGCCTTTCCTCGCTTGAGTTTTCGGGCACTGGATCCGGAGAGCGCGAAGCGGATTCCCTCGTTTTCCATGAGCCAGTGGACTTCATCGAGGAGGGCGGGGACCTTTTGAACCTCGTCGATGACAACAGGATGGCGAAGGGTTTCCCGGTTCTGTGAAAGGAGCTCTTCTCTCAGGAGGGATGGGCGCTGGCTGAGATCGAGGAATCGGTCCGTCTGCAGGAGATCAATCCAGATACTCTGAGGATAGCGCCGCCTCAGGTAGGTGGTCTTACCCGTCTGACGGGGCCCCCAAAGGAATGCCGACTGACCTTCGGGAAGTTCGATATCCAGCGTGCGCTCGATGTGGACCATGAGAGAGTCTAATCCGTTTTGGTAAGACTATTACGGAACACTTTCCAGAATGGTAAGAGAGGTAGGAGATGTCAATGCGAATATGGGTCAGCGGGACGAGCTGGGCTCGCAGATGTGGGCCGGAATCGACCGATCTGGTTCTTTTCCACCGGCGCCGCCTGGGGGCGGCCGGGGCCCGTCCACGAGAGCCCGACGCCCGTGGCCGGTCCCGAGAACCGTTGCGGCGCCGGCCTTTTCGGCTCTCCGGGCCGCCGCCTCTCGCCACGCTCACGTCCGGTGCTTCACTGTGGCACACAGGTTGCTCTTAATCTCCGGGGAAGAGGTGCCCGCGCCGGGCCGCTGGCGAGAGCGTCATCCGCTACGAGACGAGTCTGAAGGCGAACGACTAGAGAGAGATGATCATGTCCGAGATAGAGACCGAAGATACAGCAGTCTGGGCCCAAGCTCTGTCCAGCAAGGACGGGGTGTCCCGGCAATCGGCCCGGGAGGACCTGGTGGCCATGGGACGGGCCGCCACCCCCATTCTCATCCAACTCGTCGAGGACGGCCGCTCCATGGTGCGGTGGGAAGCCGCCCTGGCGCTGAAGGATATCTCCGATCCCGCCGCCGTCGATGCCCTGGTGGCGGCCCTCCGGGATGAGGAGGGGGACGTGCGCTGGGTGGCGGCCGAGGCGCTGGCCGGCATCGGGAGGGCGAGCCTGATCCCCTTGCTCAGGAGCCTGACCGAGCACGCCGACTCCTTCGAGCTGCGGGACTCGGCCCCCGTGGTCATCGGCTTCCTGCGGGATCCGGGGCTCCGGGAGATGCTGGAGCCGGTCCACGAGGCCCTGAGAGACGGCGGCTCCCCGGAGGTGGTCATCGCCGAGGCAGGAGAGGCGTTGGAGCTTATGGAGGGGAGGGAAACGGACCTTGCCTGACCGAGGCCAGGGCGAGGTCTCCGGGCAGATGGGAGTGCCCGGGGCCATGGCCGTGGGCATCGGTGGGATGGTGGGGGGCGGGATCTTCGCCGTGTTGGGGGAGGCCGTGGCGCTGGCGCACGGAGCCACGGCCCTCGCCTTCGGCCTGGCGGGGGTGGTGGCTCTTCTCACCACCTATTCCTATGCCCGGCTCTCGGTGCGCTTCCCCGGTCCCGGGGGGACGGTCACCTACGTGGACCGGGCCTTCGGGAAAGACCTCCTCACCGGCAGCCTCAACATGGTCCTGTGGCTCAGCTACCTGGTGACGCTGGCCCTCTACGCCGTGGCCTTCGGTTCCTACGCCCTCACTTTCTTTCCCCACGACCACGCCGCCTGGCTCCGTCCCACCCTGGTGAGCACGGCCATCATCCTGCCCATCGCCATCAACCTCTTCAGCGCCGAGGTGGTGAGCCGGTCGGAAACGCTCATCGTGGTCCTCAAGCTGGTCCTGCTGGCGGCCGTGGTCACGGCCGGCTTTCCCCACGTGGAGACGGCCCGGTTCTCTCCCGCCACCTGGGGCTCTCCCGGATCCATCGTGGCGGCCGGGATGGCGATCTTCGTCGCCTACGAGGGGTTCGAGCTCATCGCCAACGCGTCCGGCGATGTCAGGGATCCCCCTCGCACGCTCCCCCGGGCCTTCTTCGGCGCGGTGGTGCTGGTGCTGATCCTCTACGTCACGGTGGCGCTGGTCACGGTGGGCACGGTCTCCGAGTCCAGGATCGCCCAGGTGAAGGACTACGCCCTGGCCGAGGCCGCCCGCCCGGCCATGGGCCAGCTGGGGTTCACCCTGGTGGCGGTGTCGGCGCTCCTGGCGACCTTCTCCGCCATCAACGCCACCCTCTATGGCAGTGCCCGACTGGGGTTCGCCCTGGCCCGGGACGGAGAGCTCCCGGAGGCGCTGGAGAAGAAGGCATGGAACGAGCCGGTGGCGGGGGTCCTCATCGCCGGGGGGCTCTCCCTCCTCATGGCCAACCTCGTCGATCTGGGCTCCATCGCCATGATCGCCTCGGGCGGTTTCCTCCTGATCTTCGCCGCCACCAACGCGGCGGCAGTGCGGCTGGCGGGGGAGACCGGGGGGAGCCCCTGGGTCTCGGGGGTGGCCAGCGCGGCGTGCCTGGGGGCTCTGGCGTCCCTGCTCACCGAGACCGCCCGGACCAATGCCCTGGCCCTGTGGGCCTTCGTCTGCTTCGTCGCCTTCGCGGTGGTCTTCGAGCTGAGCTACGGCCGCCTCCGCCGGGGGCCCCTGGTCACGGCGAAGGAGGGGTGAGCCCCTGCGCCTTGCGCTCCGTCGGTGCCAGGCCGTTGGCCGGATCGACGCCGTAGTACTCGGAAAGAAGGGCGTAGAGGTCTGCATCCGCCGCCCGGAGCTGCTTCGGCTTCTCGAAGAACGTCTCCGTGGCCACAGCGAAGAACTCGGCCTCGTTCGTCGCGCCGTAGGGATTGAGGACGGTCTCGGAGCCTGATCGCGCTGCGGCCTTGAGCCTGCCCAGATCCCGCTCGATGACGTGCGCCCACGGTCTCAGCCTCGACATCCGCAGACCTGCAGGGATGCCGTCCGCGTCTCCCGTCTCCTGGTCGAGCTGGTGGGCGAACTCGTGAAGCACCACGTTCTGTCCGTCGGTGGGGTTGGCGGCACCGCGCTCCACAGCCTCCCAGGTGAGGATGACCACCCCCTGCCTCCACGACTGCCCCAGGATCGGTTGGTGCGGTCTCTGGACTGTGAAGCTCCCCGTGCGGGAGAGGGGCCACGCGTCCCTCGGCACGACCGTGCTGGGATAGACCAGGATGGTCTTCAGGCCCGGGTAGAGCCCCACCTCCAGCCAGAGCAGGAGAAAGCAGGCCTGGGCGGCGATGGCCACCCGGATCTCTTCCGTGATCCGGAGCCCCCCGGCACCCTCGATGCGTTTCTTCTCGAGGAAGACCTGCGCCAGCTTGAGGAGCCGATGGAAGTCGTCGGGGCCGAGGCCCTCGGCCAGGGGGAAGTGCTTGCGGACGATTTCCGCCCAACCCTCCGGAACGGCCTCCGGCAGGAGTCGAACCGGACTCCTCCACTGCATGGAGAGGACCAGGCGTTGCCCCAGGAGCAGCCCGCCCCCCAGCAGGAGCAACGCCGCCCCCACGGCCAGGACGCCGTCGAGACCCTGGACGGCCGCCCAGAGCAGGAGCAAACCCATGGCCGTGGACGCACTCACTCTGAGCCGGTCCTTACGCCGTTCGTTCAGGGCTTCGGGCATCCTGTTCGCCTCTTGCGGTTCGCGTGCACATTCCCATCCCCCGCTCGCTCCCTGGGGGCCCGTTGCCTCGCCCGAACGGGATCGACTACAGTACGAGTCGAGCGACTGCCCCGCACTCTGTCCGAGAATAATATGGAACCCTCTGTCTTTTCCCGCCTGGAGGCGACGCTGAGATCTGCCGGAGTGCCATTCGAGGTACTCCACCACGAGCCGGTGTTTACGAGCGAGGAGGCCGCTCGGGTCAGAGGTGTGGATCTGTCCACGGGAGCGAAGGCCCTGGTCTGCAAGGCGGATGAGGAGTTCCTGATCTTCGTTCTGCCCGCCGACCGTCGACTGGATAGCCGAGGGGTCCGCCGCAGCCGTGGCTTCCGACGTCTGCGCTTCGCGAACAAGGAGGAAGTGCTCGATCTCACGGGTCTCGAGCCCGGGTCCATCCCGCCGTTTGGAAGCTTGTTCGGGCTGAGCACCCTGTGCGATGAACGGCTCGGAGAGAACGAGAGGATCAACTTCAACGCCGGGGATCACCGGATCTCGGTCAGCATGCTCTATGCAGACTATCTGCGTCTCGAGCGCCCGGAGCTGGGGATCTGGGCAGAGTGATCGATTGTTCGGGGGGGCGGGGCCGGGGCCAAGGCTCAGTGGCCGTTTCGGCGGGGGATTCAAATCTCCAGGTCCCTGAATAGCTCCTCTGCGCTGCCGAACCTCACCAACCCTTCTCCGGTCTCGATCTCTCGCATGGCCTTGCGGGATTCCGCGGTTGGGACCTTCAAGTCGAAAAGTAGCCCGCGTCGCAGGACAATCTGCCGGTAGCACAGGTTGATCCCCTGCGTCGCATTGAGGCCGCACTCCGCGAGAATGCTCTCTGCCTCCGCTTTCAGGTCGGCGTCCATCCGCGCTCTGGCCGTCGCTTCTTTTGCCATGCTTCCTTCATTCATGGAATGCGCATAGCATCTACCCCATTCGTACTACAAGACGAGAGCTGAACCTCAACTCTGCATCCCTCGCTCGCGACCTCCCCCTCCTCCTTTCCAGCCATCCGACCGCCCATCGAGTCTCGCCAGGTTCTGCATGCGAAGAGTGCATCATCACGGGATCCAGGCTCTCGAGGCCAGAACCCAGCGATTCTTGCCCCGGTCAGGAGGCCCGAGGAAGGCCCATTGTCTCAAGCCATTACCATCTTGCGTGTGTGTATCCCATAGGATACATTATGAATGTCATTCAGATTCACCAGACCGAGGCCTATGCCCGCCGGTTCCGCCGGCTTCGAGATCAGCGGGCCAAGGCTCGTATTCTGGTTCGAATCCGAAGTCTGTCCTTGGGGAATCCAGGAGATGTGGAACCGGTAGGGAAGGGCGTTTCGGAGGTGCGAATCCACCATGGACCCGGATACAGGATCTATTTTGCCAAGCGGAGAAAGACTCTGGTCCTTCTCGCCGGGGGGGACAAGAGCACCCAGCAACGGGATATCAGGCGAGCGCAGGAGCTGGCCGAGGAGCTGTAGGCGACTTCCATGACCAGGACGAAGACCCGCCCCTGGGACCCGGTCGAGCACCTGGAAACCCAGGAGGACATGGTGGCGTACCTGGAGGCCGCGTTCGAAGAAGGAGACCCGGCGCTCATCGCCGCGGCCCTCGGGGACATCGCCCGGGCTCGGGGAATG
>JASFRP010000092.1:0-8927 GCA_050114895.1 Gemmatimonadota bacterium | reverse complement strand
CGGCCTACCTCTCCATGCTCACCATGACGGTCATTCCCGGCACGCCCCTGGCCAGAATGGCGGAAAGGGAGAAGTACGAGCTTCCCCCCATCCACGGCCTCCTCTGGGAGCTTCGGACCATGGTGGACGAGTCCCGCCCCACCCGTGCCCTCTTCAGGACCAACCACGCCTCCAACTACCTTACTATCGAGGGACGCCTCCCCCGAGACCGGGAGAGGATCGTGGAGGTCATCGACTCGGCACTGAGGGGTGAGACCCCCCTCAGGCCCGAGTACTGGAGAGGGTTGTAGGCTGGGGCGCCTATCCTTCTAGCTCCCCCCGCCTCCGGGCCGGGGCAGCACCTGCGCCCGCTCGGCCCAGGCCTGCCAGAATCCGTTCAGCCGCTCCGCCTCCTCCGGACGCTCGCTGGCGAGATCGTGTGTCTCCGTGCGATCCACCTCCATGTCGTCCGCGAGGATGAGCACGATGTTGGGGCGCCGGGCCCGCCTCTCCTGCGCCGTGCACCCGGGGATCGCGGCTAAGCACGAGGACCCTATGATACCCAGCGATCCACAGGAGACCTGCCGAAGAAACTCTCTGCGGTCGTAGCTCGCAGGGGGTGATGGATCGGAGGACATGTGGCGGCTTCCCTCTGGTGGTAGGGAGGGTCCAGCGGCCTTACACTACACGTGGAGCCTCCCCACGGCCAGTCACGATCCGAGGGGAGAAACCCCGAAAAAGAAGGAGTCCCGTGGCAGAGCGTTCGGTAAAGGGGAAAGGTGCGGCCCAGCCATTCACGGCCGTACATATCATGGCCAAGGCTTCGGGCGCGGTCTGCAACCTCGACTGTGCCTACTGCTACTACCTGGAAAAAGAGAAGCTCTTCCCTTCAGAGGGGGCCGCATGGCGGATGAGCGAGGAGACGCTCGAGCTCTTCGTTCGCCAGTACGTCGAGGCCCAGGATGCGCCGGAGGTCAGCTTCGGCTGGCAGGGCGGCGAGCCCACGCTCATGGGGCTCGCCTTCTACAAGAAGGCCGTGGCCCTGCAGAAGAGGTACGCCGGCGGCAAGACCATCCACAATTCGCTCCAGACCAACGGGACGCTGCTGGACGACGCGTGGGGCGAGTTCCTGGCCAGGAATCGGTTTCTGGTGGGGATCTCCATCGACGGGCCGCGGGAGCTGCACGATCGGTACCGTCTGGACAAGGGGGGCAAGCCGACTTTCGACCGGGTCATGCAGGGACTCGAGACCCTGAAGAGGCATCAGGTCGAATTCAACACGCTCACCACCGTGCACCCGCACAATGAGCGTTCTCCGCTGGAGGTATATCGATTCCTGAAGGAGATCGGGAGTGGCTTCGTCCAGTTCATCCCCATCGTGGAGCGAGCGGCGGAGATTCCGGACCCGGACGGCCTCACCCTCGTGTTCCCCACGTTCCCCGGGAAGGCAGCCGTGTCGAGGTGGTCGGTGTCCCCCTCCGGTTACGGCGGATTCTTGTGCGCGGTGTTCGACGAATGGGTGCGTGGTGACGTGGGTCGTGTCTTCGTGCAGATGTTCGACGTGTCCCTCGGCGCCTGGCTCGGAATGGAGCCGAGTCTGTGCATCTTCTCCGAAACCTGCGGCAATGCCCCCGTCATCGAACACAACGGCGACCTGTATGCGTGTGACCACTTCGTATATCCGGACTACCGGCTGGGAAACGTGCGCGAGCGCTCGATCCGCGAAATGGTGGAGAGCCCCGAGCAGCGGAGCTTCGGGGAGG
This sequence comes from Gemmatimonadota bacterium, assembly GCA_050114895.1. Taxonomy (GTDB): domain Bacteria; phylum Gemmatimonadota; class Gemmatimonadetes; order Longimicrobiales; family Gaopeijiaceae; genus JASFRP01. Next base: position 7,185 of record JASFRP010000092.1, on the reverse strand, counting down.
ACAAGCGTGACCGACTCCCGCGGCGCTGCCGGGAGTGCCCCGTTCTATTCGCGTGCCACGGAGGGTGTCCGAAGCACCGGTTTGCGCGCACACCGGATGGGGAGGAGGGGCTGAACTACCTCTGCCCGGCCTATGAGAGGTTCTTCACCCACGTCGACCCCTACATGCGCGTGATGGCGGCGGAGCTGGCCGCTGGGCGTCCGGCGACGGGCGTGATGGACTGGGTCCGCGAACAGGACCTGCACCGGAGCGCGATGGAGACGGGGCGCAACGACCCTTGCCCCTGTGGCAGCGGGAGGAAGTTCAAACACTGCCACGGGCGGGCCGACGTCTGACCGGGCGGTTTCCTCTTCAGCCTCGCCACACGGGGTCCCGACGTTCGGGCACGATCCTCGGGAGCCAATCGAGCAGCTCGGCCTTGGTTTCGGCGTGCTGCGGATCGCTGGCCAGGTTGCTCCACTCCCCGGGATCGTTGTCGTGATCGCAGAGCTCCTCGCCCCCGTCTCCGCAGAGGATGTAGCGCCAGCGCGTGTCGCGCACCGCGTGGGACTCGCCCCAGGTCGTCACGATGGGCCGTGCTCGGGACCTGGCCGGGTCCCGGAGCTGGGGCACGAGGCTCCGGCCGCTGAGCCTCGACAGCGCAGGCGAGCCGCAAAGGTCGTTGAGCGTCGGGTAGATGTCGAGAAGGTTGACGGGCTCGGCGCAGCGCCCGCCCGGAGTCGTGACGCCGGGCACCGTGATCATGAAGGTGACCCGGGTGGAGCGCTCCCAGAGCGTGAACTTCTCCCAGTGGTCCCGCTCGCCGAGGTGGAACCCGTGGTCCGACCATAGCACGACGATCGTGTTCTCCCGGTGCGGGCTGGCGTCCAGCGCGTCCAGCAGACGTCTGCGGCACGAACCAGGGGATGTGCGGCTTGAAGATTCCCACCGCCTGGAAGAAGGGCTCAGGATGCGGCTGTTGTAGCTCGCCGATCGCCCAGTCGACCACCTTGAAGTCGCCCACTTCGTTGTCAGGGACGGGGATCGCCCCCCAGTCGAAGTAGTAGGGAGGCCGCCGTCCCACGTGCCCTGTGGCCACCGGGTCCCATCGCCACGTGTGCTGGGCGTTCTCCGTGGCACCCGCGGGCCAGGAGGTCTCCGGCATCGAGCGCTCCCTGGACGGGAAGTACTCGTCCCAGGCGTCGAAGTCGTTGAGGTCGAGGCCGTACGATGTCTGGATCCAGGAGAGCGCGTGGAAGATCTTGCCACCGCCGACCGCGCGGTAGCCGCCGGTGAGGAATCGTCTCGGCGTCCTGCAGGACCGGGGATTCGTGCCAGTTCTGGTTGTTGTTGTAGACGCCCGAGACATCGGGCCGGATCCCGGTCATGACGGCTGTGCGCGAGGGGTTGCAGGAGGGAGCTGCGCAGTGTGCGTTCGTGAACAGGACGCCGCGGGCCGCCAGCCGGTCGAGGTTGGGTGTGTGGACCGAGCCCCCGTAACCGCCCAGGCAGTTTGCCCAGTCGTTCAGGTCGTCGACGGCGATAAAGAGAACGTTCGGTCGGGTAGCCTGCGCCTGTTGGGCCCGGAGCAGGCCGGGTGCCGCCGCGGCCAGCGCCCCCGCTCCAGCCATTCGCAGGAAGTCGCGGCGGGTACTCATGTCACGTCCGGCACGCAGCGAGAACCGCATTTGATCATCGTGCTCTCCGGAGTGTTGGAGGGGTCTGAAGCGACACGATAGTGGTCGCAGCAGGACTCGTGAAAGAGGCGGGAGGCGAAGGCTGAGGTATAGCCGACCCGGCCGGTCCCCGAGTGCCGGCCGGTGGGAGCCCCGGTCTCAAAGACCCTGAAAGAGTGCCTTCAGATCCAGGGAGGGCGCCCGGCCTTTCGTCGCCCTGGCCACAAATCCCCTGGCCAGGGCATCCTTCCCGATCCCCAACGCCGTGGAGATCAGCCCCAGGGCCTCGGCCTGCCGGACCGGGTCCAACCGATCCAGGATCTCCTTCCAGATCGATTCCTCCAGGGCATTGAATGCGATCTGGACCTCGAATAGATCGAACCCACCGTCGTAGCGTTCTCCTGCGATACGGTCCGCGTGGGCCAGGAGTGGCCCCGCCTCCCTCGAGGCCACCGTGGCGCGCGTGATCTCGTAGAGGGAGGCCACCAGCTCCCGGGTATCCTCGTCTCCCAGGGCTCTGTAGTGGGTCAGGTGCGCCCGGTCCATGGCCTCGAGGGCTCGCTGGATGATGGCTTGGGCCTGGTCATTCAAGAGCTCCAGGAGGTCCATTCCTCTGGCTCCGGTTCGGGTGTTGTAAATGCGGCCTGCGGGAACACGCCGGGACGTGCACTTTCGCCCATGCCAGACTACCCAGCGGGAAAGGTCCGAGGGAACTCGGTGCGCTACTCAGCCGGTCTCCCCCTCCCCGATCTCAACGATCTCGAACCGGCAGTTCTGCTGGAGTCCCCCTGCGGACGCCGAGCATCCAGACACCTGCAGGCCGTAGACTTTTCCCGGTTCAGCCGTAAAGGGAACCTGGACTTGCTGCCGACTATTGAGGCCCGTCTGGAAGACAGCGATGTGCCTGCCGGAAGGGATGTGGAGTCGGCAGAGCCGGTCGTTCCGCTGGTACCCCTGGGCGGCCCTCCAATCTCCCCAGCACTTCGATGCCACTTCCTCGTCATCCACTACGAGGAGACGATTGGTCTGGGACGTGGCCAACACGGCGTCTTCTCCAGGAGGAAGGTGGGGCCCCGGGTACAGCCAGTATTCCAGGCCACCGGTTCCGCAACCGGTCAGAAGAAGGCTGGTGAACAGGAAGGTCCGCAGTCGAGGCAGCGCCATTGATCTGTCTCCAGGAGGAGATGGTAGAAGAACCGTACGAAGATCGGCCCCGGCTGTGCTATGGGGCAAGACGGTGGGGACCCGTATTGCACAGGCCCCCACTTGCCCTCGAAAGGCTCCACCCCGCCAGGGCCGGGCACGGAGGGCCGCTACCGCCGAGTGGTCACCATGATGGCCCCCAGTCCGTGATCCAACCCCCAACGGTTGGAGGCCTCGAGCCCGTCCAGATACTCCATCCTGGCAATGGTGTTAACCGGGATGGTCCTGAGGGATTCGGTTCCCCCGAGGAGATTGTTGTCCAGGTAGACCTTGATGAACTGGGGCTGGTTGATGCTGCTGGTGCCCCGGGTACTGAGCCAGTGCGGTCGAAGCGCCTGCACCACGCTGAAGGCGTCGTTGAACCCCGACCCCTCGATCTCCTCGGCGGTGAGCACCCTCTGATCATGCCGGACACCGGCCCGCTGGGTGGAAGCCGTCCCGCATCCGCCCAGGAGAAATCCGACCCCGAGGAGAAGGATTGCCATGGTAGCCTTGCCGAAACGCCTCATGATTCCCTCCCGGGCCGTTTCTGGATTCCGATGAAACACCTCGGCGGGGGGGGGGGGGGGGGCGGGGCTTCCCACCCGGCCCACCGCCGTCCTACTCTTTCTGAACCGCGCCGCCCGGATTAATACCCCGGGTTCTGCGTCAGGTTGGGGTTCGTGTCTCTCTCCCCCTGCGGGATGGGAAAGAGGAGATGGTCCGCATCGATCTCGAGCTTCGTCTGAGCCTGGCCGAATCTGCGCAAGTCGAAGAAGCGCATCCCTTCGAAGGCCAGCTCCAGGCGCCGCTCGGCCAGGACGGCGTCCAGGAGGGCTGCCTGCCCCGACGCCGATACCGGCGTGGCGCCGGCCCGGGCCCGAATCGTGTTGATGTCCGCCAGCACGGTGGCGTCGGCGGCCCCCAGCCGGGCGTTGGCCTCGGCCCGGATGAGATACATCTCAGCCAGCCTGGCGAGGATGACGTTGTCAGTCCCGGTCGAGATTGTGGAATACTTGAAGCAGTATCTGGTGGTCCCGTCGATGCGGATGGACGCGTCCCGCCGGGTGTCCGTGGGCCCATAGAGGTTATACAGCTCCTCGGTGGGGGAGAACCCTAGGCGGCCGTCCTGCGTTGTCGGGAAGTACCAGAAGGCCAGCGAGTTGGCGTTGTTCACCGTGAACTGGATCTCGTAGATGGACTCCGAGCCGAACTCTGTGTTGAAGTTGTCCGCGAAGTCGGCCAACAGGCTGTAGGTGGGGTCGGAGATCAAGGTGTTGGCTTTGTCCCGGGCCTGGCCATAGTCCCCCTGCTCGAGGTAGACCTTGGCCAGGAGAGCGTTGGCCGCTCCCTGGGTGGCTTTCCCGTCAACCCTGCCCGCCGGCAGGATGCTGGCCGCGTCCGTCAGGTCCTGGACCACCTGGGCCAGCACTTCCTCCCTCGAATTCCGGGATACCAGGGATTCCTCGGTTACGCCCTTCGATGGCTCCAGCACCAGCGGCACCCCTCCGAACCACTCCACCAGGCGGAAGTACTGCACGGCCCGGACGAAGAGGGCCGCACCCTTGAACTCGGCTTCCTGCGCGCTGGTCAGGTCCGACACGTCGGAAATCGCCTCCAACACCCCGTTGGCCCGGTTGATCCCGTCGTAGCAGTCGGCCCAGAGGGTCAGGAAGGCTCCGTTGGAGTTGGATACGTTCCGCAGTCCGACCTCGGCGTCCGTACCGTAGGTCCCCGTGAAGTCGAGGTTGTCAGCATACAGATCCGGATAGGCCGTGTACTCCCGGCTCCCGGACTGCAGGGAGCGATAGGCGCCGTTCACGGCCAACTCGATGCCCCGGACCGTCTTCAGGGCGGTCTCGGAGTCGATGGACGCAACGGGGTTTGTGACGAGTTCCGAGTCGCAGGCGGTCAGCAACACCGCCGCCGCGACGATCATGTATTTCATCTTCATTGCCCGATCTCCCGTCTCAGAGGCCGACGTTTACGCCGAAGCTGAACGTGCGCAGCTGAGGCATCGCGTAGAAGTCCCATCCGTAGGTGCTCTCGCTGGAGCCAGCCGAGTTCACCTCCGGATCCCAGCCGCCGAAGTTCGTGTGGGTGAACACGTTCTGCCCCTGCACGTACACCCGCGCCGAGCGCAGGCCGACACTGCCGACCAGGTCGCTGGGCAGGTTGTACCCCAGGACGATGTTCTTCAGGCGTACGTACGAGCCGTCCTCGATGAACCGGGACGAGAACCGGGTGTTCTGGTTGGGGTCTCCCCAGACGGCCCTGGGCTCCTTGGTGTCGGTGTTGTTGGGGGTCCAGCGATCCAGGGCCCGGGTGGTGTTGTTGTCGCCATAGCTCCCGAACTGGTCGGCGTAGGACCGGAACCCGTTCCGGATGTCGTTCCCCTGGGAGAACTGCACGAAGGCCGAGAGATCGAAGCTCCCGTAGCTCAAGTCGTTGGTCCAGCCGCCCTCGTAGTCCGGCCAGGGGGATCCGATCATCTGCCTGTCGTCGGCGTTGATGACCCCGTCGCCGTTCAGGTCCTTGAACGCGATGTCCCCGGGGGCGGTGGCCCGGCGGGGGTTGCTGTTTGTGACCTGGGTGGCGTGGGCCGCGATCTCGTCGTAGCTCTGGAAGATCCCCTCCATGACGTACCCGTAATAAAAGCGCAGGGGCTTGCCCTCCTCCACGCGACTGCTGCTGCCGATGGGCTGGTGGTCGTACAGCTCCGTGACCTTGTTGCGGTTCCGGGCCACGGTCAGGGTGCTGGTCCAGCTCAGGCCCCCCTGCTGCTCCGGCACGAAGATGCGGGCCGTGGCCGCCAGCTCGAAGCCCTTGTTCTCCAGGGAGCCCACGTTGGACCAGATGGAGTTGTAGCCTGTTGTCCGGGGCACCGGGCGGGCCACCAGGAGGTCAGTGGTCTTCTTCTCGTAGTAGTCCACGTTGAAGGCGAGACGGTTGGAGAGGACGGAGAAGTCCGCTCCCACGTCGAGCTGCTTCGTCTTCTCCCACTTCAGCGCCGGGTTCGCCAGCTGTGTGGGGGCGATGCCCGGCTGGTCGAAGTAGTCGGCGCCACCGCCGAAGAGGCCCCGGGAGGCGAAGTTCCCCAGGTTCTGCTGGTTCCCCGTCAGGCCGTAGCTGACCCGCAGGGCCAGGTTGCTCAGGACGGGGAAATTGTCCATGAAGGGCTCTTCGCTCACGCGCCAGAGCACCGACGCCGAGGGGAAGGTCCCGTAGCGGTTGTCCGCGCCGAAGCGGGAGGACCCGTCGCGACGGACGTTAAAGGTGGTGGTGATGCGGTCGTTGTAGGTGTAGGACACGCGACCGAAGTAGGAGAAGAGGGTCCAGTCGTTCCGGGACGAGGAGCCGCCGGTGATGAGGGCCGCCGAGGTGATGTACTTGAAGTACTCGGTTGGGAACTGCTCCCCCGTCACCGACATGTTATCGCTGCCGTTGTCCTCGTAGCTGGTCCCCACCACACCCGTTACCGAGTGCACTCCCCCGAAAGTGCGGTCGTAGTTCACCCGGGCTTCGTAGGTGAGCTTGTTCACGAAATTCCCCGTGGCCCTCGCGCTTCCGCCCGAGCCCGCCGCCGGGCTTGGGGTGATGGGGGAATCGTAGGACCGGCCCCGGAGGGAGAGGTTGTCTACGCCGAAGGTGACCCGACCCGTGATTCCTTCGAGGAAGGCGTACTCGGCGAAGGCGTTCCCCAGGATGCGGATGCTCCGTTCCTGTGCCTGCCGCTCCTTGATCATGGCAACCGGGTTGGCGTAGTACACGTCGTAATAGCTGCCGTCTTCGTTGTAGACGGGCTGGGTGGGGGGGTCCGCCAGGGCGTTGGCAAAGGGGCTGTAAATGTTGTTGTCGGCCGGGGCCCGGTCATAGATGGCCCGGGTGAGGCCCACATTGGTGCCCAGGGTGAGCTTGTCGGTGGGGTTGTAGTCCAGGTTGATGCGGCCGTTGAGGCGGCGGTACGCCTGGCTCCGCACCATGCCGTCCTGCGTCAGGGCGCTCCCCGAGACGAAGTAGCGCATCCTGTCGGTCCCGCCCCGGATCGAGGCTTCCACGTTCCCCATGGGAGCCGGATCCGTGACCTCGTCGACCCAGTCGGTGTCGGTTCCCGGCACGCCGACCACGACGTCGTTGAAGTCGTAGACCCCCGGCCCGTACCTGGCGTCCAGCCCCTCCTGGTGCACCTCGACGTACTGCTCGGCGTTCAGCAGCCCGATCGTCCGCCAGAAGTCCTGGATGCCGTAGTAGGCGCCGAGGTTGATCTCGGGCGCCTGGTTGGTTCCGCGCTTGGTGGTGATCAGGACGACGCCGTTGGACGCCCGGGACCCGAAGATGGCGGCCGCAG
>JASFRP010000091.1:0-8960 GCA_050114895.1 Gemmatimonadota bacterium | reverse complement strand
GATCACGGGAACCCGGAGCCTTCGCCTGATCTCCCGGATGTAGTAGGGATTCACGACTCCAAGACCGCTCCCGATGGGGCTGGCCAGGGGCATCACGGCCACGCAACCGGCGTCTTCCAGGCGAAGGGCCGAGATCAGGTCGTCGTTCGTGTAGGCCAGGACCTTGAAACCCTCCTGGACCAGGACCTCCGCCGCCTCGACAGTGGCGTGGGTATCCGGGAGAAGCGTCTTCTCGTCACCGATGATTTCCAGCTTCAGCCAATCGGTGAACCCCGCCGACCGGGCCAGGCGGGCATAGCGTATCGCGTCCTCCTTGGTGTAACACCCGGCAGTGTTGGGCAGGAGAAGGAACTCCTCCGGATCGAGATGATGCAGAATCCCCTCTTCCTTGGTTCGATCCAGGTCGATCCGGCGCACCGCCACGGTCACCATCTCGGCTCCGCTGGCGCGGATCGCCTCCACCATGGTGGCGTTGTCCTTGTATTTTCCCGTTCCGACGATGAGCCGCGAGGTGAATTCCCGGTCAGCGATCCGGAGGGGTGTGTCTTTCACTTCCATGGTCATCCCCGTGTAGTTCGGTGATTGCAGGTTCGCCTGACCCGAGCTCCGCCCGTCGGATCACCACCACCCAAGGGCAGGAATTCCCGGACGGGTGGAGACCCTAACCGCCCCCCACGAAATGGACCAGCTCGAAGACGTCTCCGGCGTTTACCGGCACCTCTCCGTATCCGGACCTGTCGAGGATCTCCCGATTCCTCTCCACCACGACCAAGGCTGGATTCAACCCCAGCTCCTCCAGAAGGCCTTTCACGGTCAGGCCCGGCTGGACTCCGCGATCCTTCCCGTTCACCGTCACCCTGATGGGCTCGGTCCCAGATACGAAATCATTCATCGCTCGCGATCCTTCCCCCTTGCCTTCCCGCCCGTCTGCCCGGAGCAGCGGTCCAGCTCTCCTAGATAAACCCCTACGGCCTCGGCGGGGTCCGGGGCATTCCAGATCCCACCTCTCACCGCGATCCCGTGGGCCCCCGCCTTCAGTACTTCATCGACCCGCTTCGGTGTTATCCCACCGATCCCGATCATCAGAGGAGGATCGGTGGTGGCGATCTCCGAGAGCCGGCCAACGCCTCCAGGTACCCTCCCGGGATGGGACTTGGTGTCGAAGAGCGTCCCCACCACGAAAAAGTCCACGCTCCCTTCCCTCCCCGCTTCCCCCTCCTCCTTGCTGTGCACGGAGAGCCCCAGGACCCGCTCCGATCCCAGAAGCTCTCTGGCCACTCCGGGAGGGAGGGATCGCTGGCTCAGGTGGGCACCGGGGAGGTCAAGCGCCAGGGCGACATCCAGGCGGTCATTCACCAGGAGGGTTCCCCCTGCCGTCCGGCAGGCCTCCTGGAGCGTCTCGGCCGCCTCGAAGATGGCCCGCCCGCTGACACCGTGGCCCCTGAGATGGAAAGCGACCCCCTCACCCCCCACCTGAATGGCGCTCCTGGCCTGGGCGAGGAAGCCGGGCCGCCTGAGGATCGAGTCGTCGGTGATGAGGTGGAGGCGGGGGATCACTCGAAACTCATCTGCGTGGTTACGGCGTGGCCCCTTAGCCAGGGCCCCACCGGCATCCGCCGACCTCCGGCCGGTTGCACCTCCTCCACCCGGAGAGCCCCTTCCCCACAGGATACCAGGAGTCCATCCCCCGGGGAGGCCGAAAGGATCGCCCCCGGAGATGAAAGGCCTGGGACGCTGGATTCCGCCGTGGGGCGGAAGAGCTTGATGGGCTTGCCCTCGAGAGTGGACCAGGCACCGGGAACATCGTCCAGGCCCCGCACGTGCCAACTGAGCTCGAGGGCGCCCCGATTCCATCCAATGCGCGCCATTTCCCGGCTCACCTTGGGAGCGAAGGTGGCGAACCGGTGGTCCTGTTCCTCTTCCTCGATGGCGCCTGCCTCCAGGAGAGCCAACGCTTCGATGAGGGCCTCGGCCCCCACCTCCGACAGGCGGGTTGAGAGTTCCGTGGCTGTCTCGGAGGGGCCGATGTGCTCCGGCGTCTGCAGCAAGACCGGACCTGCGTCCATGGCCTCCACCATCCGTATGACGGAGACGCCGGTGGTTTCCATCCCCTGCAGGATGGCCCAGTTGATCGGGGCAGCCCCCCTCAGCTCCGGGAGAAGGGAGGCGTGCACGTTGATGGAGCCCCCCGGGGGGACTGCCAGGACCTCCGGCTTGAGGATGTGCCCGTACGCCACCACCACCGAGAGGTCCGGCCTCAAGCCACGAAGCTCCTCGAGAAAGCTCTCCCCCCACGGACTCTCCGGTGTCAGCACCGGAATCCCCTCCTCCAGCGCCACCTCCTTCACCGGAGAAGGGGAGAGCTTCCGCCCCCTCCCTTTGGGCCTGTCCGGCCGGGTGACCACCCCGATCACCTCGTGGCCCTCGTATCCCAGAGCTCTCAATGACGGCAGGGCAAAGAGAGGGGTACCCCAGAAGAGAATCCTCAGGAAGCTACCTCCTCGGCCTGGCTCTTCCGCCATCTCTTCATGGCCATGCGGCGTTTGAGAGGGCTGAGGCGATCGAGGAAGAGGATGCCGTCGAGGTGATCGATCTCGTGCTGCAGAGCTCGAGAGAAGAGGCCGTCGGCCTGGATCGAAACGGGGTCCCCTGCCGGCGTGTACCCTTCCACCTTCACCGATGCCGGTCGCTCCACCACTTCCTCGATCCCGGGGATGCTAAGGCACCCTTCCGGAGCCCGATCCGTCCTCTTTACCGACTCCACAACCCGAGGATTCACCAGCGCCACCGGGCCGCGGCCCTCCTCATCGCCCTCCCCCAGATCCACCACGATGACCCGTTTGGAAACCCCGACCTGCGGACCCGCCAACCCGATGCCCGAGGCCCGGTACATGGTCTCCAGCATGTTCTCGGCGAGGGTGTTGATCTCATCATCGAACTCTGAGACTTCCTCCGCTGGGATCCGTAGCACCGGATCACCCATTATCCTGATGTCGAGGAATGCCATGGTCCAAACATCCTGGTGGTGCGTTCTCAACTCCCGGTCTTCGATCCCGGTTCCTGCCCGGAGGTGACCCGTGCGATGCGGGCTCGCTCCACCACCAATCGGGTGTTTTCAGCCGTCTTGATGGTCAGTCTGTCCTCCTGGGCGTGGACGACGGTCCCGATGATGCCGCCGTTGGTGACGACTTCGTCACCCTTTCTCAGCTCGGCGATCATCTTGCGGTGGCGCTCCTGGTCCTTCCGTTGCGGACGGATGAGGAGGAAGTAGAAGATGGCGAAGATGGCGGCCATCTGCATCATGAAGATGAGGGTTGCGTTTCCCCCCTCACGGGGAGCCGCCAGAATGGCCAAAGAGGCTTGAATCACGACCGTCTCCGTTGCTTGAAACCCGCACTGGACCCCGTTTCCTGTAAACCTAACATCACAGTGGGCATGAGAAAGGGGCCTTCGGAGCGGGTTCTTCCCCCTATCATGCGAGCCCGCAGTGCAGGGCGGAAGGTTCGGAACAGGACTCCTGTAGGCCCTTAGCCGGCTTCTTTCCGCCCTCGCTCATACCGGGACAGCCACTCCTCGCTCCATCCCTGGAAAGAACCCTCCTGAATCCGCCGGCTCGCTTCCGCGGCCAGAGCGATGAGGAAGCGCAGGTTGTGGATGGTAACCAGACGGTGGCCCAGCCACTCGTTGGCCACAGCGAGATGGCGAAGGTAGGCCCGGTGGAAGCGCCGGCAGGTGTAGCAGTCGCACGTGGGATCGATGGGCCGTTTGTCCCGCTTGAATCTCGCGTGCTTCAGGTTCACCTGGCCCTCATCCCTCGTCCAGGCCGTCCCGTGCCGGGCATTCCGTGTGGGAGCCACGCAGTCGAAGAGGTCCACACCGAGTCCGATGGCCCGGAGGAGGTCGTCGGGGTAGCCCACGCCCATTAGATAGCGAGGGGCCCCGGCAGGGAGGATCCCGTCGAGGAGATCCACCGTTCGCCACATGTCCTCCTTGGCCTCTCCTACACTGAGTCCGCCGATGGCCAGACCGCTCCACTCGCCGATTCCCAGGACGTCCCGGGCGTGCTGAGTTCGGAGGTCATCGAAGACGCCTCCCTGAACCACCGGGAACAGAGCCTGCCGCGGAGCCGATTCCTGGAGGGAGTATGTGTCGAACCTGTCCCTGCAACGCTCCAGCCACCGGAGCGTCCGCCGATTCGCTTCCAGGACCTCCTGACGGGACGCCCCGCCGGGAGGACATTGGTCAAAGGCCATGACCACGTCGGCCCCGAGGGCTCGCTGGATATCCATCACCCCTTCCGGTGTGAAGAGGTGGCGGGACCCGTCGATGTGGCTCTGGAACACGACTCCATCATCCCGAACCTGGTTGATCCGGGCGAGAGAGAAGACCTGAAACCCGCCGGAATCCGTCAGGATGGGTCCGTCCCAGCGCATGAACTCGTGGAGGCCTCCCAACTCCTCCACCACATCCTGGCCCGGTCGGAGGAAGAGGTGGTAAGTGTTCGACAGGATCATGCTGGCCCCGAGAGTCTCCAGCTCCTCCGGGGTAAGCGTCTTCACCGTGGCCTGGGTTCCCACTGGCATGAACGCAGGCGTGTGCACGGGTCCGTGGGGCGTTTGGAAGGTACCCACCCGGGCGGCTCCCGCCGTCCGGGACAGGCTGAAGGAGAAGGAGTGGGGGGGGGCTTTCACAGGACAACCATGGCATCGCCGTAGGAGTAGAATCGGTAGCCTTCCGCCACCGCGTTGGCGTACGCCTCCATCGTCCGCTCATAGCCGGCGAAGGCCGCCACCAGCATGAGGAGCGTCGAGCGTGGGAGATGGAAGTTCGTCACCAACCGGTTCACCACCCTGAACCGATACGGGGGCCGGATGAACAGGTCGGTCTGCCCGGAACCGGGCCGGACCCTCCCGTCTTCTCCGGCCGAGCTTTCGAGGGTCCTGACCACCGTGGTCCCAACGGCCCATATCCTCCCTCCCAGATTCCTGGCGGCGTTCACCGCCTCCGCCGCGTCCGGTGTCACGGTATACGCTTCGGGGTGCATCTCGTGCTTCCCCGGGTCCTCCGACTCCACAGGCCGGAAGGTTCCCACTCCGACGTGGAGGGTGAGCTTCGCCAGCCCCACCCCCCGGAGGGCCAGCTCGTCCAGGAGGGGGTTGGTGAAGTGCAGCCCCGCGGTGGGAGCGGCAACGGAGCCCGGGGCCCGGGCGTAGACGGTCTGGTAGCGCTCCCGGTCCAGCGGCTCGTCCTCTCTTTCGAGGTAGGGAGGCAGGGGCATGTGCCCGAAGCGTTGCAGGGCACCCTCCCCTGGCATATCCGTCACCAGTCGCACGAGGCGCCCTCCCCCAGGGAGGGAGTCCAGAATCTCCACTTCCAGCTCCCGGGAGATCTCCACGCGACGCCCGGGCTTGAGCTTTCCGCCTGGCCGGACCAGGGCCTCCCACAGCCTGGCGTCCTCCCATCCCGCCGGCAGCCCGGTTCCGGGCGCCTCCCGGGGATCTATCCCCCGAGCCTCGGGGGCCGGGCGCAGAAGGAGGATCTCCGCCGGCGCCCCACTCGGCTTCCTCCCCAGAAGACGCACGGGAAGAACCCGGCTCTCATTCACCACAAGGAGATCGTCCGGGCGAAACAGCTCTGGCAGATTCCGGAACCGGAGATGCCGCATCTCCGACCCCTTCCGGTCCACCACCAGGAGCCGGCTCTCGTCCCGGTTCGGCGCCGGATAACGGGCGATCCGGTCCGCGGGAAGATCGTACTCGTAGTGCGAGACGAGGGAGCCCGGAATCCCGGGCCTGGGTGCGTCGGTCACTCTTCGAAAAGTGAGGGATGGTCCCCGGAGGACGGTCTGGTGTAGCCGAAGCGCCTGTAGGCCCGACCAGTTGCCTCCCGCCCTCGGGGAGTCCGCATCAGGAAGCCTTCCTGGATCAGGAAGGGCTCGTAGACCTCCTCCAGGGTGGAGGCGTCTTCTCCGAGAGCCACGGCGAGGGAGCTCAACCCCACCGGTCCTCCGTCGAACTTCTCGATGATGGTCTTCAGGATCCTTCCGTCCATCTCGTCCAGGCCGTATTCGTCGACGTCCAGGAGGGTGAGGGCGGCCTGCGCCACCTCCTTGTCGATAACTCCGTCGGCTTTCACCTGGGCATAATCCCGGACCCTTCGAAGGAGCCGGTTGGCCACCCGCGGGGTGCCTCTGGCCCGCCTGGCCAACTCCATCGATCCCTCCTGGGTCGCCTTGACCCCCAGGATCTCCGAGCTGCGGCGAATGATGTATCCCAGATCGTCCGGCGGGTAGAAGTTCAGGCGTTGGACGATGCCAAACCGGGCCCTCATGGGGGCCGTGAGGAGTCCGAACCGGGTGGTGGCCCCCACCAGCGTGAACCTCTCGATGTTCATGGTCATGGTCTGGGCCTTGGGTCCGTCCGAGAGCCGGATCTCCACCCGGTAGTCTTCCATGGCGGGATAGAGAAACTCCTCGATGATGGGCCGAAGGCGGTGAATCTCGTCGATGAAGAGGATGTCCGCTTCCCGTTGATTCGTGAGGATTCCCACCAGGTCCGCGGGCTTTTCCAGGACAGGGCCGGACGTGGTCTTGATATTGACCCCCATTTCCCGGGCCAGAAGAATCGCGAGCGTAGTCTTTCCAAGCCCCGGCGGGCCGTGGAAGAGCAGGTGGTCCAGGGGGTCACGGCGCTGCCTCGCCGCTTCGATGGCGATGCTGAGGGCCTCCTTGACCTTCCCCTGCCCGATGAACTCCACCAATCGCTGAGGACGAAGGGACATCTCCGAGCTCGCGTCCTCCTGGAGCTCTTCGGGGGTCGTCACCTCATGATGTCGGGTCATGTGTTATTCTGGGGCTGAAGGTTGTCTCCACAAGGTGCGAGCTTCCCGCGACCCTCCCGGGTCACACCCCAAGGATCAGTCTTCGGCCAGGGCCTTTCGGATGAGAGCCTCCGTAGTGTAATCCTCCCCTCCCACCAGGGCCTTCCGGACCGCAGCATCGGCGGAGGCGAATTCGTACCCCAGGGCCACCAGCGCAGCCACGGCCCCCTGGACGGTGGGGGGATCCCCTGGTCTCCCCCTGTCCGGGACAGCCAGGTCCTTCACCCGGTCTGCCAGCTCCAGGGCGATCCGCTCCGCCTTCTTCTTCCCCACACCGCTCACCTGCGTGAGCGCCGCCAGGTCCCTCTCCACCAGAGCCTGAGCCAGGCGCGGGGCCGAGAAGGTGGAGAGGAGCGCCAGGGCGAGCTTCGCCCCGACGCCGGAGGCCGAGAGGAGTCGCCGAAAGAGCTCTCTCTCGTGCGCTTCGAGGAACCCGAAGAGTGAGACGGAATCCTCTCGGACCACCTGCAGAGTCCGAAGCTCCACGTCACTCCCCGCGGGGGGGAGGCGTTCCATGACGGTCAGCGGAACCTCCACCTCGTAGACGACGCCGCCGGACGTTTCCACCTCCACCGTGGACAGATCCCGCGTGAGAAGAACGCCTTTGATCCGACTGATCAACTGATACCCTGCGATTCGGTTTGGAGGTCGGGGGCACCCTGCGAGGGTGGGTTCGCGCCCTCCACCCTTTTGGGTTCTCTTCGGAGGACAAGATAGGGGAACACTGGGCACCGGATCAATTCGAAAGGGATCGGACCCTTCCCCTCCTCGACACCCGGACTCCGTAGGAGGAGGGTTCCGGCGCCACGCTGCCGACGGCTCAGGGGAGTCGTCGCGCCAGAACCGCCTCGGCGGCCCTTCGGCCGGAATGAAGGGCACCCTGAAGAGACGCGGTCTCCCGGTGGTCTCCACAGACGAAGAGGCCTTCAGATACCCGGACTCCTCGTTCCGCCGGGTCCAGCACACCCGGGTTTTGTGCCGGTTGGGCGTGGGGAATCCGATACGTCCGCAGGTGGGCCCACTCCTCGACCTGCCCCCCGAACCACTCGGTCATCTGAGCCAGGACCGCCCTCAGGAGTTCCTCCTCCGGGAGATCCGGCAGGCCCACGCAGGCGGCCGAGACCAGGTGTCGACCCGGTGGGGCGTAGGCGGGACTCACCTCGCTGAGGACGGCCAGATTGTTCACCGGCCCGACCCCGCTCCCGTTCAACACCAGGATCGGTCCGTTGACCGGGGGCTCCGGTGTGTCGAAGTACAGACACGTGGCGCCCTTGGAAGCGGGGCTCGGAATCCCATCCAGGAGCCGGGCCGCCTCGGGCCCTTCGGTCGCCACCACGACCGCCTCGGCCCCCACCTCCTCTCCGCCCGAGAGGGTCACCTTCCCGGCCTCGACGGAAGAGACCGAGGCGTTCAGGCGAATCGCTCCTTCCGGTAGCAGGGCCGCAAGCTGAGCGGGGATCTCCCCCATTCCGCGTTCGGGAACGGAGATGTTCCCCTGGGAGAACATGCGGAAGATGTAGCGGGAGATCCGGCTGGAATCCGAGAGCTCAGGGCTGAGGAGGACTCCTCCCAGGAAGGGGCGGAAGAACCCCCGGATCATTCCGGAGCTGAAGCCCATCGCCTGGAGGTCCGCCAGCGTCGTGCGCTCCGGCCCGAAGAGGAGGGCTCCGGCATCCCCCTGGAGCACTTCCTTTCTCAGGCTGGTCACCTTGAGCTTGTCCGATAAGGTGCCCACGGGAGATGCCAGCGTGGCCATGGCGTCCTGAGGGCGCCGGTAGGGATCGGAGAAGCGGGTGAACTGGCTCCCGGTCCAGATCTCGACCCCAGGGAAGAAGGGCCTGAGCCGGAGGGCCTCGTAGTCCAGAAGCCGCCTGCACTCGGGATACGCCTCCAGGAGGACCTGGAAGCCCCGGTCCAGGAGGAACCCGTCCCAGGCGTCCGTTCTGACCCTCCCTCCGACGCCATCACTGGCCTCCAGGACGAGGGGGCGGACACCCTGGTCCTGGAGACCGAGGGCACACCCGAGGCCGGCCAGCCCCGCCCCTACGATGACGACGTCATGGTCGGGCATGTCTCTTCTC